>JBEKLY010000160.1:0-17345 GCA_050010015.1 Terriglobia bacterium | reverse complement strand
ACCTGTTGGTCTGTAACCATCCCGAAGGCGCCTCCTAACCAGCGCCTCCAGCATCGTCTCAGTTCTTTTCCAATAGGGAAGAATAATTGTCGTCAACCGGGAGTTCTAATTGTCGCCCATCATTTCGGCCGCGATGTATCAGATCGAGACACATTAATTCGCTGCTGAGTTGATTCGGCAATCCAAGGTTTTTTTCAAATCCATTGAATCGGTGACGCTTACGCCCGCGAGATATGTCGCTCCGCTTTGGTTTTCCAATTGCCTTAGGTCGAGATAGCCGATCAGCTGCTGGTTGGCAGCTTAGGGGACCAGGTCGGTTGATGGGAACCGCACTGAAATGGGATTTTCGAGTTAAGATTTCTCTCATCCAGACTGCCACTTGTACCGACAGGCGTTTTGTGCAGTGCGTAATAGCCATCGAATACCAGTGGTAGTCGAGCCGGGTTGCACATGGAGGTTAAAATTTTCTACCCGATCTTGATCGTCTTCTTCCTGATTCAATTCCTGGTGGTCGTGGGTGCACTGGTGTTTGTGATATTCATGGCGCGTCCCGAAGTTCCTCTCGCAGGGTATGATTTGCCTGAAATCCTGACCCCCACCCAGAAACTAGAGAGGGAAGCGTCTAGTTTGGGACCCCCTGCGACCCTTCATGAGCTCGACCCCATCGGTTCTGCTTCATCGAGGAGCCGTGGAGGTGATCAAAGTGAACGCCAATGGGTATTGAGATCGGTTTGAGGAAACCTTCGTCAGTCTCGCGCACACGCCGCAACTCGACTAAGCGCGGGGCCATCATGGAGAGGTAAGCGAGCATGTCGTTATCTCCCAGGAATGTTCGAAACGCCTGCAAGACTTTCGAAACCCGTTCGGGGCCGGTCTCCACAGTCTCTTGGTAAGTGCGCGCCGATTCCTCATCCCACCGCCACGTATCTTCAAACGCTTTAATCTGTGCGGCCGAGCGGGTGCCGTTCTGCTCGGCAAACAGTACGTTGTAGTCCTGATTACTCTTGAACGGCGGGTCAAGGTACACGAGGTCGACGCTCTCGTCTTTGAGGTAGCGCCGCAGGATGTCCAGATTGTCGCCGTAATACAGTGTGTTCATGACCGCCAGATTCTACCAGCAATTTCTCTAGCCCGCAAAAAGTTCGGAATAACACGTAAGCGGTCAATCTGTCCACTCGCCGAAAATCTCTTCACATCGCCTGCGCACGTGCTACACTAGCATCGACCAGTATATCTCCGGTCGGACTGAGACAAGGCAGGGTCCACCGTTCTAACGGTGGTGCGCCTTGTCTGGTCAGTTCGATTTACCTACCTCAAGTCTCAATCTTCAATCAGAAAATCACAGTCAGCGGTATTCCATTGCGAGGAATACGGCGATGGAGAGTTGCAATCCGTCCGCGACGGGTGTTAGGGTACAGCTGGCAACAGAATCGGCGAGCTCATGGGGGTGTCGCATGGCTCGTCGGTATCAGAACCCTACGCCCAAGCTACGCCGCGGGCGATGGGAGATCGTCGTCAGGAAAGATGTTCAGGATTCAGAGGGCAATGTACAGCGGGTTCAGCAGCGGATCGTTTTGGGCACTGAGGCTGACCTTCGTTCGGTTCAGCAGGCCCGACGTGCTGCGGAGCCCATTCTATCTCAACTCAATTCGACTCTATCGCGGCCTCAGCGGGTGTCACGATTTGCGGACTTCGCCCGGCTCTGGTCGGAAACGGTCGTGCCCGAGATGAAACCTTCTACTCAAGTTGCTCTGCGGTCGATTCTGCGGGTACATCTCGTGCCAGCGTTCGGGGACAGGCTCTTTCAGGATTTCACTCCGGAACTGGTTCAAGGTTACATTGCGAAGTTGCGAGGGGCGGTCGCAGATAAGACCGGGTGGAATATTCTCATGTGTCTCCGTTCACTCTGGAATTCGGCCCGGGCGTGGCAGTACACCACCTTGGACCTGTTCACTGCGGTCCGGTTGCGTTTGCCAGAGGCGCCAGAGGTCCGGTGCTTTACTCTGGACGAGGTTCGACAGATTCTGGTGGCGGCTCCGGAGCCAGACCGCTTTCTGTACTGGCTGGCTGCGGAAACGGGGATGCGTCGGGGTGAACTCTGCGGCTTGTCCTGGTCGGATGTGGACGTCATCAGCGGGGTGGTGCGGGTCAGTCGGTCGGCGTGGGCGGGGAAGGTCGGGACGCCCAAGACACGCCGATCAGTGAGAACGTTCGCCATCTCATCAGAACTGGCCGGGGCCTTGGGTGCTCTGCGGCTGCGTGATCCTAACGCCGTCTATGTCTTTCACACTCGGAATGGGACTCCGCTGGACGGGAGTCTGTTCGTCAAGCGGAAACTTCAACCACTGCTCAAGGCTCTGCACATTGCGGCGGGCGGTCTGCACGCGTTCAGGCATTTCAATGCGAGTGCCATGGATCGAATGCGGGCTCCGGTCGCGGTGATGCAATCGAGGCTTGGGCATTCTAATTTCAGTACGACCGAGAAGTATCTGCACAGCGTTTCTGCGGATGATCGGGAAACGGCTAAGACAATCGGATCGACCCTTGTTCAGTGAGGTGTGACCCAGTTGTGACCCGCCGGAAGGTAAGTGGTTGCGGGGGCTGGATTTGAACCAGCGACCTTTGGGTTATGAGCCCAACGAGGTGACGCCTTTGATGCAAGGGTGGGGAGAATGAGCGATGGCCAAGACAATCAAGCTTGAAGTCGAAGTGACTCTGGATGAGACCGCCGAACAAGCCGCTATCCGGGTGGCTCGTGAGCACTACTGTCTCGTGGGAAAGGCGACCAAACCACTGGATGACAACGGCGAGCATTGGCGGGAGATTCCCGCAGAAGAGTTCATACCAGACGCTGCAGCGGCGATCATGGAACTCATAGGCGCGAACGATCTGCTTGAGGAGGCGGGCGTTGAGGTGACAGCTGTATCAACCAGCGAACCTTCGCCAGGAGAATTGCGACGGAAAGACGCATCCGAAACGGGTCCAAGGGAGACAGCACATCTGCGAGGCCAAGTGCGGTGCGGCAGCGAAGCGGATTTGGACGAATTCGAAACCGGTGTGTATGTGTGTCGTTGGCCGAACGGCGATTTTTCGTTCGTGACGGCGAACACCCGGCGTGAAGCACTTGTTGCGCTTGACGAGTGGGGAGGGGCCCATCCGACCCAGTTGCTTCCGCTTGATTCCTGTATGGTGGACTTCAGGCTGAACGACCAGGGAGAGATCGAATTAGGACAATTTGGAGAGGAGACCGAGCGCTTCGTTTGGGAAACTTGTTGCCCAGAGCTCCACACGTTCCTGTCGAGTGTGCTGCGCGAGGATGGCGGTGAATCTCCGGCAGAAGTCAGGGAGTCAATTCGCCGGGCAGTTCAGCACGAACGCGCCCGATTATGGGGGAACCAACCGGAGTGCCCTCAGGCGAAGACAGAAGTCGGCCGGACTCTGCAAAAGAGACTCAGAACAGTAGGCCTCGTTGCAGACTATTACGTTGAAGAAATGGCCAATCGTATCTTGGAATCAACGGATGACAAAGGCGGAAAGCCAAATTAGTCTCATCGGATTCAAGGGAAATGTGGATTCCTTACTGCACCTAGGTCAGGCTGAAGGCTCGAAAATCGGCATTCAGTTGTGGGCTGCGGGCGCCAGGGCTTAACGCAAGTTCGTCAGTCGCAGCGGTACAGATCCACGGTGGCCGGAGCAGCCGTCGATGCCCTCGCGTTTTTACCAAAAGGGCACATGTCGTTGCAACTTTTTTTGCGGGTCGACGCTTGTGAGAACCACGTCACTTTCGTGTGCCTGTACTTGCCAAGCCTTGATACTTCAGCGGTTTTCCTCCTCCGCACATAGCCCCTTACCATGCCCAGACATGCCCGTTTGACGCGAGAAGTTATTTGTTCTATCAAATGAGACGGGATTCCTCGCTACACACTTCCTCAGATTCGCTCACCAAAATCACGGAAGGACAGTAGCTGCACAGGCGCAGGAAGGGATTAGGCTATGGCAACGGCAAATGTAAACACTGTTGGAAGGTGGGATCCTCAGAGCGTGCGGGCTGCGCCCGAGTTGATGACGGCCCGAGAACTCGAGGCGATGCTGAAGATTGATGTGAAGACGATCTACAGCTACGTACGACGAGGCTTGATTCCATACGTGAAAATTCAATCGAATGTCCGGTTCCTCAAGCAGGAGATCTTAAGCTGGATTGAAGCGCAAACTCATAGGCCAAAGCTATACGCTAATCATGCGAAGTGATTTCCAACGTTCGAAGGGAAGCGGAAATAAACGCTCTGCGCTCAGGACGATGAGGAGCCAGACGGCGTGTCATGCGAGGCCTTTTCGCCTTTGGTTGCCGGCGCCGGGAAGGCGAGACGGTTGACGGCCTCGCGACGCAAGGCTGTCGAGACGCCCAAATACCGCTGAGTTGTTTTGATGTTGCGGTGGCCGGCGAGGGCCTGAACGTTAGCGATATCGCACCCAGACTGGAGGAGGCGCGTGAGAAAAGTGGCGCGGAACTTGTGGGGGTGTGCACCTTTGACTTCAGCGTTCTCCGCTACCCGCTCGACGATTTTGTAGACGTGCGCATGGCGTTTGCCGCCAACTGTTGGAAACACCCAACGGGCCCTATGTGGCAGGAGATTTAAGGCTTGGATAAGCCGGTCGCTCATCTCGATGTCGCGCTCTTCCCAGGTTTTGGGCGTGAACTTTTCTTCAGGCTTTGCGGTGACCCGGAGCGGTTTCTTCTTGAAATCAACGTCATCCCAGGTGAGGTGGCATAATTCCTGTTCACGAAGACCGGTATAGAGAAGGGCCAGGAGCACGGCCTGCTCTTCAGCGTCGGCAGCTCCCAGGAGTTTCGCGATTTCGTTATCCCCATAAACCTCAGGCGGCTTCTCGACAACCTTGCGGGGCTTTATCTTGGCGGCAGGGTTTTCACGGAGACCCTTAAACTGGATGCACCAATAGAGGAATGCGCGAATCATTGTGATTTCGCTATTAAGGGTCACGGCAGAAGCAACGAGCGTGGCGCGAGAATCTCGGTATTCAAGAATGTCACCACGCGAGATCTCATTGAGGTACTTCTTGCTCGCGAAGTACTGGCGGAAATTATCGAGCACAGAACGGTAGCGGCGGTACGTGTTTAACTTCTGGTTAACTTTGAGGTGGTTTAAGTAGGTATCCACCGTTGCGGCCAGTGGCACAGGACTGTCCTCGCTGACGGCTGGCTGAACCGTTCGACCCTTCTCAATCGCTCTTCCTTTGAGTTCGAGAATCTTGCGGCGGCGAGCGTCGAGGACTTCGGAGGGTTGGACCCCGGCTGTCTCGCGCTTTCGTCTTCCGTCTTCATGCCACTCGAGATAGTACACACCGCCATCGGATTTATCCCATATCAGCTTTCCTTTCGGGGTCTTTCGAACGGGGCGGAACTTCCAACCGTCATCAGTTCTTTCATAAACCAGAACGTTGACCTTGAACATGAAAGCGAGCATACTGCAAACTTAGCTTACTGTCCACTTTCCTTTTGAAAGTGGACAGTATGGAACATAAGCCTTTAAGATTCAGCGTGAATATTAGGACATCAGATTCTCAATCTGAAAACCCGGGTTCGATTCCCGGTAGCGCTACCAGATCTTACAGTTAGCAGATAATCCGAGCAAATTAAACCTTTATGACGAGGGTCAGTCGATTCCGAAGTCGAAGCCTTTGCCGTAGTTGCCTTTGGGTGGCTCCGACGAACCCCTGAGAAGAAACATGTACTCGCCTTGAGCGAGGCTGCCGGCCGTAACCCTGAACAGGCGCGGACCCACCTCGACTTTATCGAAGTTCCTCGCGTCCTGTCCGGTGATCTTAGGACCGCCCGGCCCCATCGCTGCTTCCCGGCGATTCGCCTTGGTCCTTGGTTGAAGCGTGATCAGAGCGACTTCATCGATCTCCTTCCCCTCAGGAAGGCGCAAATAGAAGGTCGGCGTGGCCTCTTTGATCCGTGTTTTCGCAGCCGGTCCAATAAGATAGGCTATGGATTGGCCCAGCTTCACGGGTACGGGTATTTTGATGATCTTCTTTTTCGTTTTTTCATTCCCAGACAACATCGTCATGTCGACTTTTTGGAGGACGCCATGCGGGAAAAAGTACAGGCCGGTTTCGCCTGGAACTTTCGAGGCATAAGCGTCGCTAGGATATTTCTTCGGCGGCCCAATGACAACTGACGTTGTGGCGGGTGGAGGCGTGTAGGGCTGGGAGGGATCCTGAAGGAAGCTAATGATCGTATCGCTGAGACCTTCCTTTTTTAGGTCTACGATCTCGTCCGAATTAAGGTTGAAAGGCCTGCCGTTCTTCTTGATTCTGTCGATGATCGCCGCTTCCGAGACGCCGGCTTGAGACATACCAACGACGTCTTCGACGCTCAGCGGCTCATTGTTCTTCTCCGTTTGCGCCCGTGCCATCTGCAGGCATGAAATGGCCAGGACCGTTGCGAGCAGTGCGCAGTGACAAAGCGACCGACGCGCCATGGTGAAACTCCAAGGGGAGATTACTCCAAAATCTGTCCAACGTGTCACGAGATATGAATATGTTACTTTCTGCTGGTTCACATTGCAACGGGAGGATTTTAGCACGCTCAAACTTCCGGATGTTGGACGCCAAGTTGTTCGACGCTTTTTGACAACCCGTAGGTAGTGTGCAAACATGCCCATGTGTGAACACCCACGGAGCCCATTATGCTTAGACTACGCACGCGAATCATCATCGCCCTGGCTTTGTTTCTCCTGATATTCCTCCCTCTCCTCACCAACGGTATCGACCTGCTGGTGGACTGGCTATGGTTCAAGCAGGAGGGCTTTCGGGTCATTTACTGGACGATCCTGAAAACCCAGCTTCAACTGAGCGGACTGGTCGGAGTGGGTTTCATGTTGGTGACGGCGGTGAACCTCGTGATCGCCCACACGCTTGCCCAGCGTCACGGGTTTCGAGTGAATGAGGAATTCATCGAGTTTCCTGCGCTTGACCGGTTCGGCAAGGCTTTCCGCTGGGCCATCTGGGCAGGCATCCTGCTGATTGGGTACATCGTTGGGCAATGGGGCACGAGCCACTGGCTCGATTACCAGATGGCCACGCACGGGCCGGCGATGGGCCAGCAGGACCCGCTCTTCGGACTCGATCTGGGGTTTTATCTGTTTCGTCTGCCCTTCAACTGGTTTCTTTATTACCTGGCGCTCATGGCGGTCATCGTGTGTCTGGTGAGCGCGGTATTCCTTTACTTCGTGGAAGGCGGCGTCTGGGTCACGCCGAAGGGGCCCAAAGTGATGCGGCCGGCGCGGGCGCACCTGATGGTGCTGGCAGGCCTGCTTTTCGTTGTCTTCGCTTATCGAGCCCGCCTCGCCATGTACAGTCTGTTTTATTCTCCGCGCGGCATCATCTTCGGCCCCGGTTACAGCGACGTGCACGCGACATTGCCGGTCCTGAAGGTGGAACTCTTCCTTTGTCTTTTGACGGCCGCGGCCTTTGTGGTCAGCGCGAAGTCAGGACGCGTTCGGCCGCCGCTCTATTCCGTAGGCCTGCTCCTGGTGGTGTTGGTGCTGGGCGGGTCGGTCTACCCTGACATCGTGCAGCGTTTCATCGTGGCCCCCAATGAAATTGACAGGGAACGGCCCTACATCGCCAATGCTATCAAGTTCACTCGCCAGGCGTACGGGCTGGACCGGTTCGAGGAACGCGAATTCTCCGCCGTCGAGGATTTGAGCTTGGACGAGATCAGGAAAAACGAGGCGACGTTCCGCAACGTCCGCATGTGGGACCACAAACCGCTCCTCACCACTTTCGCCCAGCTCCAGGAAATCCGCACCTATTACGACTTTCAGCACGTGGATAACGACCGCTATTGGATTAACGGGATTTATCGCCAGGTATCGCTCTCGCCCCGCGAACTTTCCGCGGCCAGCCTGCCGGGCCGCAGTTGGATCAACGAGCATCTTACCTACACCCACGGCTATGGCCTGTGCCTCGGGCCAGTGAATGAATTCACCAGCGAAGGTCTGCCGGTTCTGTTTATCAAAAACATTCCTCCGGTTTCCACCACCTCCATCAAGATCACCCGCCCGGAGGTTTACTACGGCGAACTCCAGAACGACTACTGCTTCGTGAGAACTCGCGCGCAGGAGTTTGATTATCCCCAGGGAGATCAGAACGTCTACACAAACTACCAGGGCGAGGGTGGACTCCCGGTCGACAATATCTGGCGCCGGCTTCTATTCACCTTGGCTTTTGGCGAAAAGAACATTCTGTTTTCAGGCGATATCCAGCCCGAAAGCCGCTTGATGATCTACCGCCGCATTTTGGATCGCGCCCAACGCCTCGCACCTTTTCTTGCCTTCGATCATGACCCCTACATGGTGATCGCGAACGACGGGTCGCTTTACTGGATGCTCGATGGCTACACCGCCTCGGACATGTACCCTTATTCGGACCCCACGGAAGGCATAGGGAATTACGTTCGCAACGCCGTCAAGGCCACGATCAATGCTTACAGCGGGCAAGTGCGTTTTTACATCAGCGATCCCTCTGACCCTCTCATCCGGACGTATGCGCGCATCTTCCCCGGAGTTTTCGCGCCGCTTTCGGCCATGCCTGACGACCTGCGCGCCCACATCCGATATCCCGAGGAGTTCTTTTCTATCCAGGCAGCCAAGTACGCTCTGTTCCACATGACCGATCCGCGCGTCTTCTACAACAAGGAAGACCTGTGGCGGGTGGCGCAAAGCGCGGCGCGCGGGCAGGCCACGCCCATGACACCGTACTACACCATCATGAAGCTGGCGGAGGTGGGCGAGCGTGAAGAATTTATCCTGATGGTGCCTTTCACTCCGGCCCGCAAAGACAACATGATTTCCTGGATGGCCGCCCGCTGCGACGGTGCTGACTACGGCAAGGTTCTGGTCTTCACTTTCCCCAAGCAGAAGCTCGTTTACGGCCCGCAGCAGATCGAATCCAGGATCGATCAGGACCCTGGAATCTCCCAGGCCCTTACCCTCTGGGGCCAGGGTGGGTCAACCGTCATTCGCGGCACATTGCTTGTCGTTCCGGTTTTGAATTCCGTTCTTTACGTCGAACCGCTCTATCTGGCTGCGGAAGCCGGCGGCGGGCTGCCGCAATTGAAGCGCGTCATCGTGTCTTACTCGGACCACGTATTGATGGAGGATACGCTGGACGCGGCGCTGAGCAAGATCTTCAGCGGCGCGGTGAACACCACGGAGACGCCCACCGCCGCGGCCGGGGCGACCGCTCCAACGCCCGTCAAGATTCCACTTGCCACCTCGGCCGATGTTCAAGCGCTCATCCGCGAGGCCAGTCAGCACTACCAACGCGCCCTCGAAATGCAACGCCAGGGCGACTGGGCAGGCTACGGTGCAGAGGTCAAGAAGCTCGGCGAAGTCCTGAACCGGCTGGCCGCCTCAGCGCCCAAGTAGCCCCCTCGAATGAACAGCCCTCTCCCGTGGGGAGAGGGTGCCCTGCGACGGCGTTTTCTCCACTTCGTCAGCCGACGGAGATGCGTGAAGGGTTTCTTCCGTTCCGCTTTTCGCGACGTTTGGTTTTGCCCAGAGCGCGCCTAACGGCTAAAATAACCGGTGACCGTGGCTGGGGGTCGCGGAGGTAGTCTCAATGGTCCAACTGCAAATTCCGCAAGACAAGCTTGCGGACTTCTGCCGGCGAAATCGCATTCGCAAGCTGGCGTTTTTTGGCTCTGTATTGCGAGAAGACTTTCGGCAGGACAGCGACGTTGACGTTCTTGTGGAATTCGAATCCCATGCGAGAGTCGGCCTTCTGGCGCTCGCCGGAATGGAACTGGAGTTGTCGACCCTTTTCGGCCGACGAGTGGATTTGAATACCGAGGGGTTCCTGAGCCGTTACTTCCGTGAGGAGGTATTGCAGGAAGCAGAGGTTCAATATGTCGCGCCATAGCTCAGAGGTGCGATTGCGCCACATGCTGGAGCATGCTCGGGAGGCTCTGGAGCTGGCCAGAGGCAAAACTCGAACGGACCTCACGGGCTATCGCCTTCTCCAACTCGGACTCGTCAGGTTAGTCGAAATCATCGGCGAGGCGGCTGCTAGCATTCCGAGGGATGAACGCGCGAAGTATCCCGCGATTCCCTGGGACAAAGTGGTGGCTATGAGGAACAAACTCATCCACGAATATGACAGGATAGATCTGGACATACTCTGGGACACTGTCACAGTGGAACTACCCGATCTGATCGAGACCCTGCAGACGACCCTCCCGCCCGAAGCGGTGGAATGACGAGCCAGTAGATCTCGCGGCTTGTGACAGAGCTGGGCTATTCGGCAACCAGGTCAGGTGTCGCGTGAGCCCCTCTCAAGTATTTGTCCGGAGCGGGACGGGATTTCTTGATTCCCGTTTACTGTTTGAAGCGGGATAATATGGCTTGTGGGGGATATGGAGCTCCGATTTTCCGCGCCATTCGATCCGGAGAGCGAGCCGGACTCGTTCTTTGATTCCTTTCCCTCCTGCCCGGCGGTCTTCGCACTCTTTCCTGCCGAGTCGGATGTTGCTTCGCCGCCGTATCTCAGCCGCACCCGGGACCTTCACCGGCGCCTGGGCCGGCTATTGTCCCCCAGGCGGGAGCACTCCCGGATGTTCAGCCTGCGAGGCTTCGCCCGCCGGGTTGAGTGGCAGGTTGTCGGGTCGGCCTTCGAGGCTCAATGGCTGAATTATCTTCTCAACAAGCAATATTACCCTCGTCAATATCGTGCGCGACTACGCCTGAAGCCTCCGCCCCTTCTCAAGCTTAACTTGCGGAACCGCTTTCCGCGCTGTTATGCCACGCGGCGACTGCTGAAGGACGGTTCTTATTACTACGGCCCTTTTCCGTCGCTGGTTGCCGCGGAGCACTATGCGGCCGAATTCCTGGACTTCTTCAAGATCCGCCGTTGTGTCGAGGAACTCGACCCCAATCCTTCGCACCCGGGTTGCATCTATTCCGAAATGAAGATGTGTCTTGCGCCCTGCTATGCCGGCTGCACGGATGACGAGTATCAAAGTGAAGTAGGGAAGGTTGTGGAGTTTCTGGACGGGCAGGGCAAGGCAGTGCTTCGAACGCTCGAGGAAGAGCGCGCGCGGGCGTCGGAAGCCCTCGAATTCGAGCAGGCGGCCAAAACCCACGCCAAGCTTGAGAAGATCACCGCGCTCGTTCGCCAGAAATCCGAGTTGGCTCGAAACCTGAACGCTCTCCACGCGTTGGTGATGCAGAAGGGCGCGGAAGAGAAGAGCGTGAGCTTCTTCCGGGTGTGGCGAGGTGAGTTGCGCGGGCCCGTGACCCTTTCGCTGGACGAGAATGTGCCCTCACCTCTTCCCCTCGACCGGCAACTGCATATCTTGCTCGATTCTCTCGCGGGTGACTCATGGCTGGCGCAGAGCGAAGCTCTGCGATCTGCGGACCGTGCGACTCCCCCCATCGCAGAGCTTCGCGCTGCGCCAGTCGCAGCTCCCGTGATCACGGCGCCCCACTTTGCACCGGCCGCCGTTCCGCCATGGGAGCATTTGAGCCTGCTGGCGCGCTGGTATTACAGCAGCTTCCGAGAGGGGGAATTGGTAATGTTGAACGCTCAACAAACGATTCCCCACACCCGCCTTATCCGCATCTGCCGCAAAATCCTCGCTGTATAGAGGAAGCTGTCAGCCGTCAGCTCTCAGCGATCAGCCGTGCGTTCGAGGAAAAATGAGAAGGGAGAAGCTATCTCAGGCGGAAAACCCCAGGCGCTTCTCGATGATCAGGACTCTCTGCTCCAAGTTCTCCACGCGGTCTTGAAGCTGGCGATAAGAGAGCTGGATGAGCGCCCGCGTCTCGAGCCATTCGTGCTCAATCTTTGCATCCAGATTCCTAATCAACTCTTGAAGGCCCTGGTGTCCCTCGACGATCAGATCGAGCCTGTGGCCAAGGTCTTCATAGAGCACGCCGCTATGCCGTTTCACTTCCTCGATCTTGTCGCCGAACTCCTGGCGGAGCGAGGCTCCCAGCGCCTCCATTCTCTCGCCGGATTCGTGCCGGAGCGACTCGGCCAGAGTTTCTGTTTCCTTGTGCAATCGCTCTTCCGCGCCGCCGATGGCAGTGGTCACGATCCGCTCGATTTGAACCAGAGACTCAGCGTCCATCAACTCCTCCCGTCCACGGTTGTTAGTGTACGGACATGGGAAGAAAAAAGCAATCCCGCCAAGGTGCCGGGCGGGTGGCGCAGCCGTGCCGTTCTTCTGCATGTCTGCGCCCTTTTGGTGCTAACGAGGCGCCTACATCCCGACAACAATCGTCCGGACGTAGGCGCCACCCTCGTTGTTTCGCCACTGTGCCGGGCGTCATTCCTGACGCAAGGTCACCATCGGGTCGACCGCTGTTGCTCGCCGCGCTGGGATATAGCAGGCGAAGAGCGCCACGCTGACCAGCACCGCGAAAGCGCAGAGGAAGGTCAGCGGATCGCCCGGCTTCACGCCATAAAGAAGGCTTGAGATCAGCCGCGCCACGATGAAAGCTCCGACAAGTCCGATCGCCGCTCCCGCAAGCGCCAGACTCATTCCGTGCCCGACGACCAGCCTCAGCACATCGCCACGCGTTGCGCCAAGCGCCATGCGGATTCCGATCTCCCGAGTCTCGACCGCGACCAAATATGAGATCACGCCATAGATCCCGACGGCGGCCAGCGCGAGCGCCAGCGCGGCAAAAGCAGCGACCAGCAGCGTATTGAAGCGAGGCTGCGCCAGCGACGCGTTCACCACCTGGTTGAGGGTTTGGATATGGGCGACGGACTGGTTCTTGTCGAGTTCGTGGACAGCGTTCGTAACGGCGGCGGCGAGGCGCAAGGGATCAGCGGAAGTGCGCACCGCCAGTTCCATGCCCCCTGCCACTCCTCCCTCCACGCCTTGGGCCTGCGGGGAGAACACTTGCGGAAATCGCGGGTCCGTCAAGCTTTCGAGGGCTGCGTTGGCCACCACTCCCACCACGGTAAGCCACGGCCCTTTCGCGCAATCCTCGCCCAGGCAGACACGCTTGCCAACCGGGTCGCCGTCCGAAAAGTAGTGGCGGGCGAGCGTGGCATTGACGACGGCTACCTTGAGACTCTGGCTGCTGTTATCCAATTCGCCGAACTCGCGGCCCTTCAGAAGGGGAATGCCCATCGCCTGGAAGTAGCCGGGCGTTACCTGAACGAAACTCACAATCGGGATCGATTCCCTGCTCGCCGCGGGATGGCCTTCCACATTCAATCCGCTCCAAAAGCCTCCGCCCGATTGGCGCAAGGGCAAGGTCATGGTAGCGCCCGCTGCTTTGACTCCCGGGAGCGCGCGAATCCGCTCCAGCAGTTGCTGGTAAAAGGCTGCGATCTGGGGGTTGTGATATTTCGACGGCAGCGAAATCTGGCACGTCAAAACCTTATCCGGATTGAATCCCGGATCGACAGCCCGCAGCCGCTCGAAGCTGTTCACGAGCAGCCCGGCCCCTGCGAGCAACACCAGGGCCAGGGCCATCTCCGAGATCACCAGAAGGTCACGCACTCGACGGCCTGGTGCTCCCGCACTCCATCCGCGGCCACCTGCCTTGAGCGACTCGATGAGATCATGCTTGAAACAGCGCAGGGCCGGGACGAATCCGAAAGCCAGGCCCGTCAACACAGATAATCCCAATGTGAACAGAAGAACGCGGCTGTCCAAGTTGATTTCCTGCGCGCGCGGAATCTGGTTCGCCAGGACGAGGCGCAGATAGCGGACTCCTAACGCGGCCAAGAGAACCCCGGCGGCGCCCCCGAGAATTCCAATCAACACGCTCTCGGTTAACAACTGACGCATCACCTGCCCGCGGCCGGCGCCCAGGGCCGCGCGCACGGCAAACTCCTTCTCTCGCGCCGCCGACCTGGCCAGCAGCAGGTTGGCCACGTTTGCACAGCCAATCAAAAGCACCAGACCCACCGCGCCCAGCAGCACCACGAGGGCCGGCCGCACGCTTCCCGTAATCTGTTGCACGGCAGGAACGAGATACGCCGTGACACCGGCATCTTCGCGATAGGTCTCGGCAAGCCGACGGGCGATCGTCCCCATATCGGCTTGGGCGCGCTCGAGGGTCGTACCGGGCTTGAGGCGCGCCACCACTCTCAGGAAGCGGTCACCGCGCTCAGCCGTCGTTTCCGCCCTTGCCGGCCAGGGGAGCCAGACTTGGCCTTCGGGAAAGGGCGCGGAGAACTCCGCCGGCATCACGCCAATCACCATGCGCGGCTCGCTGTCGATCATGATGGTCCTGCCCAGTATTCTCCGGTCGCCTCCGAACGCTTCCATCCAGAGCGCATGGCTCAAGACCACTGTGCGGTCGTTCGCTCGCTCGTCCCCGCTCGGAGCAAACCCCCGGCCGAGCTCGGGCTGAGCGCCGAAGACCTCAAAGAAATTCGGCGACACTGTCCAGCCGGCCACCTGCTGCGGCTCTTCGCCACCCGAGAGGTTGTAGCTTCCGCCCCACCATCCGGCCAGGCCGTCAAAAACCCGGTTCTCTCGCCGCCAGTCACGCAAGTCCGGGATGGAGACGGTGCTCTGATTGATCCCCCGCGCCTTCTCCGCCGACCACACGTAGACCAGTTCACCCGGATCGCGGTAAGGCAGCGCGCGCAAGAGAGCCGCATCGACGACGCTGAAAATCGCGGTGTTCGCGCCAATCCCCAGCGCCAGCGTGAGGATCGCAATCGCACCGAAGCCCGGGTTTTTGGCCAGCAGCCGAAGGCCGTAGCGCAAGTCTTGTAGAAGCATTTGCACTGAGACACCCCCTTCTGTTTTCTAGCGAGTTCAGTGTATTCGACGTCTGAGAGACCCCGCCGGTTAGGCGGGAACTTCCGATGTTGTAAGGGTGGCGCAGACGTCCCGACGTTCTTTGTCGGGATGTATGCGCCCTAACCAAGCGTATAATCACCCCGTGTCCTACCCAAAGCACTATTACGGTTTTAATCACCTGCATTATTTGACCAAAAGCACCTACCGACGCGCGCGCTTATATGATTCGGTGCGTTTCAGGGACCACTGGGTTGCGAGTTTGGGGGAACTGCGCCAGGAGTTGGGATTCAAGATCGTAGGATACGTCCTGATGCCGGAGCATTTCCAATCGCTCGTCTGGCCCACCCCGGAGTCGGATCCGTCCCAGATCATACAAAAGCTGGAAGACCGCACGGCCTTATTCATCCTGAAGAACCTCCGGCAAAACCTGGGATCTCCCTGGTGCCAGAAGATGTTGGCGCGGGTCACTTTGCCTGCCACGGTGCACCATCACGCGCACTTTCGGGTGTGGCAGCGGAAGGGCTACGATATAAACATCTGGACCGCGAAGTAAGGTGGAGGGGAAATTACATGCACAACAACCCGGTGAAGCGAGGGTTGGTGAAGGAGCCGGGCGATTGGCCGTGGTCGAGTTGGAGGTTTTATTTCCTGAGGGACGCTTCACTGCTGGCGATGGACAGGGTGCCGTGAGAGGGGAGCGGGGACCTTAGCCGCGTGAGGGGCGCATACATCCCGACAAAGAACGTCGTGACGTATGCGCCACCCGCGATGCCAGTGCTCCTCGCACAGAGGGAGAGATTCTTCGTAGTGGTTTGCTCCCGCCTCACACTCGGCGCATTTCTCAGGCCCGTCTGTCATCACGAGTAGCATTTCGGGAAGTGATAACCACGCGCAGGAAGGCACTGACCATGGCTTTGGTGCTCACCTTTTGCAGTTATTTATCACGGCGTCCATTTTCTTCTGGAAATTCTTCCACAGGTCATCGCCCCACGGCGCACTTTCCAACTTCTGCCTATATGCTGTGATGGCAGTTTTCATCCCCGCTAGAAATTTCGTCGCATTAATCGTGGGATTCGAGGCCTCGAAAAGCGGCCCACCTCTGTGCACTTTCCAGCCGTGGTAGGTTTCGCCCTGGTGGAGAATTCCACATCTCACATTTTTGTAGAATTCAGTCCCATAGCCTCGAAAACAAGCAAATGATTTTTCCCGTTCAAAGAAGTAGCAAAACGCGATTTCGCTTCGCGATTTTTCCTTTTTGGCATTCTGAGGCTTGCATGGAGTTCGAATGTCGCCCCACGTGAGCTTGCAATCTGTTCTCTCCCATCCCTCATAGAAAGATTCCAAGGTTTCAATCAGCAGGCAGCACACAGCCATCATCAGGAACCCATTCTTTTTTTCCTTACAGACAGCTTCCAACGGAGCGATGTACCGTTCTGAAAGACGCTCATCAACGAATTGAGCAAGCCCCGTTTTGTCCTCCCCGGCCTCCATTTCGCGATAACACTTGACCGTCACCGAAGAGGAAAGCAGAATTCCCCCGATTTCAGGGTCTACCATTCGCGCCTCGCACCAACTCCCGACCTGTTTTCACAAGTTCTTCAAGACACTTGCGAAGTCTACGTCCAATATTCGTGTGCACAAGCTTTACTTCCGTACGTCATGCACCTCTCTCTCGTCGCCGAAGCTGGCGATTCCCGCGCCTCAGAAAATCAAGGACTCAGCTTGTCAATGAGTTTCCTGAGGTCTTTTGCACGGCCCGCGTCTAGACGCGTGAGGATGCCTTCTTCCGTCAGCGCATGAGTCCTGTCGCCCAAGCACGCGTAGCTCAGCCCTAGGGAAAAGTGCCCCTCCACAGAGTCAGGCTCCAGCTTTACCCCCTTTTCCAGTACCTCCGCCGACTCCTTGTATTGCCCTCTTTTCCCGAGGGCCGAACCAAGAGTGAAGTAGGCGTCAGCATAGTCGGGCTTAAGCTTGATTGCTTGTTTGCAGGCGGCTATCTTGTCATCGAGGCGACCCTGAAACCCATAGGCTGCGCCCAGGCTCAAATATGCCTCAGCGTAAGAAGGGTTAATGTCAAGAGCCTTGCGAAACCACTCCACGGCTTTGTCATAGCGATGGAGTTTCCCATAACCTGCGCCGATGGCTCCCGCAGTCTCAAAGTCCTTTGGGTTGCGCCGGAATTGTTCTTCCAATTGTTTGATCTCAGGTTCGAGGTCCTCCGGACTGGAGGCCCCACTGCCTGGGACTTGTGGCGAGGAAACTCGTGGTCCCTTCTCCTGCACTCCAGATACTTGCCGAACTGCGTTTGACGTTACGGAAAGCGCCACGTAATAAGCGGGGACCGACCTATGGCGCTCTAAGATAACATTACCGTCCGCCGCGTCCCAAATGATTAGCGGCCCCTTTCGATTAGTCGGCTCCCCTAGTATGACTATGTTAAGTATACGTTGCAATTCTCCTTCGCATGACTTAGCATGGGGGCATGAAGCCCATAGCCTGGAACGCCAAGCTTTGGAAAGAAAGCGTGACGCAATTCCTGGAG
>JBEKLY010000159.1:0-17381 GCA_050010015.1 Terriglobia bacterium | reverse complement strand
CGTGGGCTACTCCCTGTCGGCCCTCCGGGCCTGAATTTAGTGGCGAACGAGACCCAAATTGCCACCACTTGACCAGTTGAGGCGTTAAGTGAACGCTTATGAGGGCAAGCCCTACCCCTACAGGTTGCAAGGGGACCGCGAAAGGCTAGGGCAACCCTTGAGTTTGCCCGCGGGCGGCCACGAGGGCCGCCCCTACAGCAAGATGAAGGTGCGGAACGTGAAACATCCGAGTGAAGAGGAATTGATTCTCTACCATTACGCCGAAGCAGGAGGGCCGCCGCGGGCAAGTTTGACGGAACATCTGGGCGCCTGCGAATCCTGCCGCGCGCGTTACCAGCGGTTGGCGGCAGTTCTGGGGGCGGCAGACGTGGTGGAACCGCCGGCGCTCGGCGAGGATTTCGAGGCGGAGGTTTGGCGGCGTCTCGTTCCACATCTTGAATCTGTCGAACCAGTAACGTTCTGGCAGCGCTTCTTTGGCGCTTTCCGGGCCTCACGGTTTCTGGCGCCCACCGGCGCGGTGGCGCTGGTCGCTGCGCTGGTAGTGGGGGCTTTTTTCGCAGGGCGATTCTGGCCGGGCCGGCCGCGACCCGGACAAGAGGTTCCGCTGCAGGCGGTTTCGGCGCAGTCGCGTGAACGCATTCTGCTGGTGGCCGTAGGCGATCATCTCGAGCGTTCGCAGATGGTGCTGATGGAATTGGTCAATACCCGCCCCCAACGATTGGTGGACATCTCCGCTGAGCGGGAGCGCGCGGAGGACCTGGTGGCGGCGAACCGCCTTTACCGTCTCACGGCCGTGCGCGCGGGCGAGGCGGGCGTAGCAAACCTGCTCGACGAACTCGAACGGACCTTGATTGAGATTTCCCACAGCCCATCCAAACTTTCGTCGCCGGAATTTGAGGATCTGCGCCGGCGCGTGGAGGCGCAGGGAATCATTTTCAAGGTTCGAGTGGTTGATTCGCAGGTGCACGAGAGGGAAAAGAAAGCGATTCAGGATTTGGCACGGCGGGGGACGTAGAACCCCGATGCCCTGAGTCGGAAGTTCGTTGGGAAAGTTTCTCCCATGCGCGGCCGTTTCTTAGAGCCCCGTCAGGGGCGGTATAAAGTAGCCCAGGGCGCAAGCCCTGGGTTAGAGGGCCCTCACCCCGCCTTTGGCACCCCTCTCCCGCTGGGCGGGAGAGGGGACGGGGGAGTGGGTCGGCGCTCGCAACCCACGGCTTGCGCCGTGGGCTACTGGCTGCCGCCCGCTCCACGGGCTGAATTCTCCAACGAACCTCTGACTCAGGACAGAAGGGGATGTGAGAACTGGGGTGGTGGCCGCAGATTTCGGGACACCTTCTTACCTGAAAGACAACGGGCTGGCAGTACAGCAAAGCGGAGGGAAAGATGACTCGGATTTATAGAAATATCTTGATGGTGGCGTGCGTGGTCGCCGTGAGCAGCGCGGCAGCGATGGTGGCGCCACGGGCGGTTTTGGGCTTGCCTCTCCAGGGTCAGGCAAGTAGCCCAGATTCCCAGGTGAGCGCCACGGCTTCGATGTCAGACCAAGAGGCGCGGGACCGTGAGCAGGAGCAACGCGACCGGGAGCAAGAAGCCCGCGATCGCGAGCAGGAGAAGCGCGACCACGAACAAGAAGCGCGCGACCACGCTCAGGAGAAGATCGAAAGGCAGCGTGAACTCTACGAGCGGGCTACGGAGCAAATCGACGACGGCAAACTGCAAGCGGCGATCGACCATCTCAACACAGTTATCGCGGAGCGCGGCACGGACGCCGAAGGAGCGCTGTATTGGAAAGCTTACGCGGAAAACCGGCTGGGGCAGCGGTCTGACGCGCTTGAGGCGCTCCAGACGCTGCGGCGCACTTACCCTCAGAGCCGCTGGCTCGACGACGCTAAAGCCCTCGAGGTTGAGGTGCGGCAGTCATCCGGGCAGAAGGTGTCGCCTGAGGCTGAGGGCAATGAAGATCTGAAGCTGATTGCCATCAACAGCCTGATGGGCAGCGATCCCGAACAGGCGCTTCCCATGCTCGAGAAGTTCCTCAACGGTCCGCAGCCGCTCAAGCTCAAGGAGCGGGCGCTGTTCGTCCTCAGCCAGAGCGGCTCGCCTAAGGCGCACGAGATCGTGGCTCGAATCGCCGGCGGCAGCCGCAATCCCGAACTGCAGATGAAGGCGCTCCGTGACCTCGGGCTCTTCGGCGGCAAGGAAAGCCGCGCCACGTTGGAGGAAATCTACAAGTCGTCTCATGACATGGAAGTGAAGCGCGCCATCTTGCAGAGCTTCATGGTGGGGGGCGAGAAGCAGCGCCTGCTGGAAGTGGCGAAGAGCGAGCAGTCGCCCGAGTTGCGTGCCGAAGCCGTAAAGCAACTCGGCGTGATGGGCGCGCGCGCTGAACTCTATCAACTTTATCAGAATGAGACCAACGTCGATGTCAAGCGGGGCATCCTGCAGGGGATGTTCATCAGCGGCGACGTCGAGCACACGCTGGAGTTCGCGCGCGCCGAAAAAGACCCGGAGCTACGCCGGCAGGCGGTGCGCAATCTCGGGCTGATGGGCAAAGAAAAGACCGCCGATGCCTTGGCCTCCATTTACAGCAGCGATAAAGACCCTGAAATCAAGCGCAACGTAATTCAGGCGTTCTTCCTGCAAGGGAATGCCAACCCGCTTATCCAGATCGCACGGCAGGAAAAGGATATTTCCCTGAAGCGTGACGCCGTGCAGAAGCTCTCGCTGATGCACAGCAAGGAAGCGACCGACTTCATGATGGAGTTGCTGAACAAGTAAAGTCGAAGAGTCGAGAGTCGGAAAGTCAAGTAGCCTGAGTCGAAAGTTCTTCAATGAAATTAGCCCGCCGAGCGGGCGCAAGCATTGGGCTCTGGGCGTGAGCGTTGCCCCGAAGGGGCAAACCGTGAGTAGCCGTGGGTGCAACCCACGGGGAACATAATCAAAGCCCGAACCGGCCCTGAAGGGGCCGGACCTGAAGTCAACCCCTCCGGGGTTGGTGCAGTTTCCGCAGGTTAAAACCTGCGGCTACTCGTGGAAGGCCCCTTCGGGGCCTGCGGTTGATATGAAGAGACGCACCATGTCGAACTGGCACAAAATCCATGTAAGGGCAAAGTACGCTGACGCACTTCACACGGAGGACAACGCGAAAATGACATATTCTTGGTTACTTCCAAAAGCTGCTGGATGGCGGGTCATTGGGGCCTCCTGCTTGGCGATCACGGCGTGTTGCCTATCCGCCGCGGCGCAGGAGCCGCGCGTGATTAACGCGAAGATGCGCACCGCATCCGCAGCCGGAGGCTTGGCGAGCGCTTTTCGCTCGATCGAGTCCGGCGAAAGTGGTCCTGTTTGGATTGGCTACGCGGTCCCCGTCGTGCCGGGGGAACACCGGATGTGCTGCAACGGTTCGGTCAGCAATAACTCCGAAGAGGGGTGTGGACGGTGCCGCCTTGAGGATCGGAATGGGGAGTTCATCGGCCAGTCTGCGAAGACGGAAGGCGCAAAAGAGGTCAAGTTGGAATCCTCGCCTTCCTTTCTCGTCCTATATCGCGCCGTGACGGGAAAAATCGAGAAGATACGCACCTTCTCTCCTGAATGCGAACTTGATGCGGGCGGTCTGCCGTTCATCTGGCTGACGGGAGTGCAGCCGACGGAAAGCGTGGCTTGGCTCAGCGGATTCGTGAAGGCTGAAGGGGCAGATGCGGAAGGCGAGAGCGGTGACGATCACGTCGGAAACTCAGCGCTAACAGCCGTCGCCCTTCACGCGGACAACTCCGCCGAGCGCGCGCTCGAGGGGTTTGCCGCGAACGGCCAGCCGGAACGCGTGCGCGAGCACGCCGCTTTCTGGCTGGGAGCAGCACGAGGGCTGCAAGGCTACGAAGCTCTCAATCGCCTGGTGCGCGACGATCCGGACGAGCACTTCCGCGAGAAAGCTGTGTTTGCGCTCTACGTCAGCAAGGAACCTGGGGCCGTGGATGCCATCATCGGCGTCGCCCATCACGACTCGAGCGCCCACGTGCGAGGCCAGGCGTTGTTCTGGTTGGCGCAAAGGGCCGGCAAGAAAGCCGAGGCCACCATCACTGAGGCCATCGAAAACGACCCGGAGACCGACGTGAAGAAACGCGCCGTCTTCGCCCTCAGCCAACTTCCGAAGGACGAAGGCGTGCCGCTGCTGATCCAGGTAGCAAAGACGAATACCAATGGCGTGGTGCGAAAGCAAGCCATGTTCTGGCTCGGCCAGTCACACGACCCACGCGCATTGGCGTTCTTTGAGGAAGTCCTGTCGCATTAGATACGTGCTAGACTTTCTAATGGCTGGACCTGGAGGCACGGCGAAGGTTCGGAGCATCTGGATAATCCTGGTGAACTCCGACAAGCCTCAGTTGCTGACCTGTTACGTGTTGTGAGGTAAGTATTATGGAGAATATCAAGCCCTTCGCGGTGGTAGTGCTACTTGAGGATCTACCCGCTCAGAAACTGCAGCGCGGGCAGGTGGGAACGGTAGTGGAAAACCTGGCGCCCGGCGTGTTTGAAGTTGAGTTCAGCGACAACGAAGGGCGCGCTTACGCGATGTGCCCCGTGCGTTCCAATCAGATCATGGTCCTCCATCATGAACTCGCCAGCACGTCTTAGATTGGTATTATCTCAAATAGAATAGGCTTCGCACCGTAGGGGACGGCTTGCCGTCCCCGCATTTCTGCTGACCCGGAGAAGGGTAGGGCAAGCCCTACCCCTTCGCCGCCTGCCTTGGGGCCCATGGCCATGCACCCTTCTGTCCTTGCCTCGATTATCGAGAAATTGCAGGGTAGTGTCCTGGTTTGGGCGTAGCGCCGACCTTTAGGCGGCAGATGCTGGCCTGAAGGCCAGCGCCACGAGTCAAATTAGGACACTCCGAACTCTGTCAGGGATTTGGTGGTTGCGCCAAGTTGTCGTACAATTATGTGGATAGACAGTTCAGCTAACACTTCATCAGCAAATTGGAGTAGTCATGCCAACCCGCGATTCATTTGGGGACATTCGTCTTGATGTGACTGCAGGTCGGGAGCAGGCGCAGGCGAGGCCGGACCGAGAGACTCCCTTTAGGGTTGCGATCCTGGGGGATTTCAGTGGCCGTGCCAACCGCGGTTTGCTTGAGAGCGGTGACGCTCTCGCCGGCCGCCGTCCGATCATGGTCGATCGCGACAACTTTGATTCCGTGCTGGCCAAGCTTGCGCCTCGACTCGACTTAACGCCGGGCGGAGAGGGCGATTTTTGCATCCCTCTGCAATTTGCGGACCTGGACGATTTTCATCCGGACAGGCTTTTCGAGCAGGCGCAGATATTCCAGAAGCTGCGGGAAACGCGCCGGAAGCTCGGCGATCCGGCGACTTTCGCCAAGACCGCGGCGGAACTGACTTCAGCCGCGGCGCAAGGCGAAGCGCCCCCACCGCAAGCCACGCCCATTGAGGCGCAGGTCCCAGTGTCCTCGCCTCGAGCTTCTGCGCAGGACATTCAGAATTTGGTTTCGGGAAGTCTTTTGGACGACATGCTGGAGGTAACCGAAAGCAAGGCACAAGATCGAACAAGCAAGCGGCCGGACGAATGGAGCGGGTTGTTGCACAAGCTGGTCGCCCCTCATCTGGTGGCTAAAGCTGATCCTCGGCAGGCGGAACTGGTTGGGTTGATTGACAAAGCCACCAGCGCTCAGATGGAAGCACTACTGCACGCACCCGCCTTCCAGGCCCTCGAAGCTGCATGGCGCGCGGTGTACTTTCTGGTGCGAAACGTGGAAACGGATACTCATCTCAAGCTGTTTCTGATTGACGTTTCGAGGCAGGAACTTGCGCATGACCTGATGGCGTCCGGCGATTTGAGATCGACGGGAATGTACAGGTTGCTGGTAGAAAAGACCGTCGGCACGCCGGGGGCGGAACCTTGGGCAGTGATTGCCGGAGATTTCACCTTCGGGCCCAGCTTCGAAGATGCCGAATTGCTGGCTCGAATCGGCAAGGTGGCCGCAAGCGCCGGCGCGCCCTTCCTCGCGGGCGCGAGTCCTCGCCTCTTGGGCTGCGATTCCGCGCTGGGTCTACCGGAGACGCGGGAATGGAAAGTTGCGATGTCCGGCGAGGCAGCCGCATCTTGGCAGAAGTTAAGGAATTCCCCTGAGGCTCGCTTTGTAGGCTTGGCGTTGCCGCGTTTTCTCTTGCGGCTGCCCTATGGCAAGGATACCGAGCCCATAGAACGCTTCCAATTCGAAGAAATGCCGGATTCCGAGGCCCATGAGAATTACTTGTGGGGCAATGCAGCCTTTGCCGGCGCCCTGTTGTTGGCGCAGTCTTTTGCCGAACAAGGGTGGGACCTGCAGCCCGGTACGCATTCGGAAGTAGACGGCCTGCCCGTTTACGTTTATAAGGTCGACGGCGAAACTGAGACCCTGCCGTGTGCCGAAACGCTTTTGACGCAGACGGCGGCAGAAGAGATGATGGAAAGGGGTTTCATGGCGCTTGCTTCCTTGAAGGATCAGCCGGCGGTGCGCTTGGTTCGATTTCAGTCAATCGCCGACCCCGTTAGCGCCTTGGCTGGACGATGGGAATCTTGAGACCGCTGCCAATCGGAGGGCTTTGTCAGACTTAGTTGTGAACGGCTCTTTCGCAGACTCCGCAAAAGCATTTCAAATGGCAAATGGCAAAAGGCAAAATTCAAATGGTTTTTCATTTACGCTTTGAGGTTGCTTCAAAATCCCGGGAAGGGAGTTGGTGACTTCCGGTAGAGTGGAAGCGTTCCTTGAGGAGAGGTCTTACCGCACTTCCATTTTGCAGATGGCAAATTTCAAACCATTTGAATTTTGCCTTTTGCCATTTGCCATTTGAAATCGTCTTCCCCTGTGACCGGGGCGAGGTGCAAAACGGCAAAGAGTCAACCAAATATGGCCAGTCCTGATTTGAACCCTTACGACGAAGTAGCCTACCCATCGCTTCCTATCTCACACACGCATCCCGACCGGCTGGCGACCGTGGGGATGCACTTCGGCATGCGACCCGCGGCGGTGGAGCGCTGCCGGGTGCTCGAGTTGGGATGTTCGAGCGGCGCCAACTTGTTGGCCATGGCCGTGGGTCTGCCGGAAAGTGAATTTGTGGGAGTCGACCTGGCATCGAAACCGATTGCTCGTGGGAAGGCCATGGTGGAGGCTCTGGGGCTGAAAAACCTTAACCTGCGGCAGGCCGACTTGCTGGAAATGGCCCCGGACTACGGCAAATTCGATTACATCATCGCCCACGGTCTTTACACCTGGGTTCCCGCCCCGGTTCGCGACCAGATGATGGCCATCTGCAAAGCCAGCCTCGCACCCCAGGGAATTGCTTATGTCAGTTACGACGCGTTTCCGGGGAGTTATGCGCGGGTAATGGTGCGCGAGATGATGTTGTTCCACATTCGAGATTTTCGTGAGCCACAACAACAACTCCAGCAGGCCGTAACCTTGCTGAAGCTGTTGGCGAAATCGGGTAAAGAGACTGAGCCCTACACCAAAACACTCCAGGACGAGTTCGAGCGCATGTCCACGCGCTCCCGGGAGGGCCTTTATCACGACGAGCTGTCGCCCGATTTCCAGCCCTTCTACTTTTACCAGTTCATGGAGCACGCCCAGCGCCATGGGCTACAGTTTCTGGGTGAGACTGACTTCTTCGAGATGCATAGCGGAGGGCTCTCGGCGAAGGCAAAGGAAGTGCTCGACAAGATTTCCGACGAAGTCACTCTGCGGGAGCAGTACCTGGACTTCATGTGCGGACGGGCCTTCCGGAAAACGCTTCTGTGCCACGACGACGTGCCACTCGACCGCTCCGGGAAATCGGTTTCCGTAAGGTCTTTCTTCATATCAACCCAAGCGCGCCCGAAAGCTGAGTCTCCGAACGCCGCACCGGAAGCGGGGGAAACTTTCTGCAGCCCCAGTGGCACCGAACTCACGACGCCGAACCTTCTGGCGCGCTCGCTGTTCTGGTATCTCATTAAGTCACGCCCGGAGCGAATCCCCTTTGAAAAGCTAGCGAGAGAAGCCGAGTGCAGAGCGCGTCAGGAATTGGGCTTTGTTCCAAAGCCAGACCAGGACATCGCCTCAGAGGTCGCGGATTTCGTATGGCGCACCTACCTTGCAGGACTGCTCGAGTTGCACGTTCACGTCCCCCTTTTTGCCACCGAGGTCAGCGAAAGACCATTGGCAAGCCCGCTGGCTCGACTGGAGGCTCGGAGCGGGAACGTGATTACTACGCTGCACTGCCGAAGCCTGCATCTGAGCGATTCACTGCAAAGAGGGGTGTTGATGCTGCTCGACGGCACACGCGACCACGCCGCTCTCCGCAGAGATCTGCCCGAGATATTCAAGTCCGGGAATCTGACCATGGAGGAAGACGGCCAGCCAGTGGTTGACATGCAAACTGTGGAGAAGAGGATCAACGCCGAGACGGAAGAGATTTTGCATGATCTGGCACGCGCGGGGGTTCTGATGAAGTGATCTGGGGGAGAGCGGGAGTCTGCTGCGCCGTTTGCAGGCAAGTTGCTGCTGCGAGGCGGGTAGCGCAGGAGGGAAATTTGGGGTCACGGGTCGAAGAGCTGAACAGTGTGCGGGCTTCGCGATTGCCGCTCGAACCTTCGCCTCATTTCGCTTGCTTGTGTGATTTTCTGCGCAGTTCAGACTTCTATGAGCCGGCCATTTGCCGCCGCCTAGGCATGTCCGGGCTCAGCGAGGTCCTTTCCGGTGACCGCGCGCGGATAACCCTTTCGGGTGAGTCTGAGACGCTGGGCGTGTTGATTCGATTGTTCCTGCTTGGGGAGGCGCTGGAGGTCAAGGCGCTCGAGTCGGCAATCCCGGCAGGTGTGGTGGAGGCGATGAAGGAACTTGGATTACTAATTCAAGATCCGTCAGATTTCGCCCCACCCCTTACTCCCCTCCCCAACCGGGGAGGGGAATTAGGGGTGCGGGTCACTCCCCTCCCCAACTGGGGAGGGGAAACAGGGGTGGGGGCGCATACGAAAATGTGCGCTACCGTAGCGCTTTACCCGGTGGGGCGGTTATTTATCATTTCGGACCGCTGGACTTTGCCGCAGGGCAGCGTCAGGGAGTTGCCGGAAGATTTTGTTTTTGCCGCGATTACGCCCAACACTTCGCAGTTCATTGCGACTTTGCCGAAGGAGCCTTGTGACACCCTCCTCGACCTATGCTCAGGCACAGGGGTGGCGGCGCTCGATGCCGTACGGCGCGGGTGCCGCACAATCTGGGCAGTAGACATCACCGGGCGATCTACGGAGATGGCGCAATTCAACCGTCTGCTGAATGAACTCAACAACGTCACCATAATGCAAGGCGACCTATATGAGCATTTGGACGACCTGACCTTTGACCGGATTGTCGCTCATCCGCCCTATATGCCTGTGCTGAGCCGCGCCCAGGCCTTTTACGACGGCGGTGTGGATGGAGAACAGGTGACGCGACGCATCGTCGTGGGACTGCCTCGGTACCTGCGTCCCGGCGGGCGCTTTTATTGTCTGGCGCAAGGATCGGACCGCGAAAATGCGCCCTTCGAGCAGCGTGTGAGGGGCTGGCTCGGCGAAGCGCAGTCGGAATTCGACGTTCTGGTCATTGTGCGTCAAGATCAAGCCCCCGCAGACACGGCATTGCAATACGCTGTGAAGGCCAAAGGGGGCGGCGGGGCAGTGCAACAGATGCGAGAAATGTTGAGGGATCTCGGGATCCAGAATATGACCTACGGATGGCTGATCGTGCAGCGCCGGGATGATAGCCGTCCCGTGTTCACCGTCCGGAGGTCTGTTGGCCGCATTTCGGCCAGAGACGAGATCGGCTGGCTCTTGAACTGGGAGACCGCTCTTGCGAAGCCCGGGTTCATCGAACGACTCGCCGAAGCGCGCCCTGTCGCCACGCCTTCCTCGGAACTGCACACTGTCCACCGCATGAAAAACGGAGAGTTGCAACCGGACGAATTCAAGCTGCACACGGAATATCCATTCGACGTTGAATGCCGAGTGCAGCCTTGGGTGGGGTTTCTGCTTCCGCAGTGCGATGGAAAATCGACGGTGCGGCAGCTCCATGAGTTTTGCAGGCAGAACAAATTCATCCACCCGGAAACTCCGCTGACGGAGTTCACCAAGCTGCTGTCTGTTTTTATCTCAGGCGGCTTCCTTGAAGTGGAAGAGTTCAGATTGCCGGAGAGCCTCGCGGGCAGGTAACGAAGGGCGCCAGAGTTCACGCAGGTACTTTTTGTGCCACTCACTTCGAGTTTTAGGTTGACAAGCACGCACTGATTTGCTAAAAAAGGTACAGGTTCAGGAAAATCAGCAAAACATGAAATTTCAATAAAGGGGTGCGTAATGCCACAGAGCGTCCAGAAGAAGCTTGAAAGGGTACGTCCGCCGCGTGTCCACGTAACCTACGATGTGGAAACCGGTGGAGCCATTGAAATCAAAGAACTTCCATTTGTAATGGGGGTTCTGGGTGATTTTTCAGGTCAGCCTACGGAGCCATTACCGCGGCTGAAGGATCGGAGATTCGTCGAAGTAAACCCGGACAATTTTGACAGTGTTTTGGAGAGCATGAAGCCTCATCTGGCCTTCGCGGTTGAGAACAAGCTCAGCGAGGATTCCGAGGCGGGACAGTTGAAGGTCAGCCTCGACTTCAAGAGCATGGATGACTTCTCGCCGGAGAATGTGGCCAAACAGGTCAAGCCTCTGCGCGAACTGCTTGATCTTCGCACCCGCCTCAACGACCTCAAAGGAACCCTGCAGACGAACGATAAGCTCGATCAGGTCCTGCTTGACGCAGTCAGCAACACTGAAAAATTGAACCAATTGAGAGCGGAATTGGGTGGCAAGAAGGAAGGGGAAGAGAAGGAGGGATCCAATGGCTAATCAGGAAATGGCGAAGACGCCGGCTGCGGCGACGGAGCAAGTAGCAGAACAGGGATTGCTGGACCAAATAGTTGAGCAAGGCAGGGTCGGAACGGATGCGGCCACCCGAGAACGGGGTAAGAGCCTGGTGAAGGAATTCATCAACCAGGTGCTCGAAGGACAGGTCACGATTTCGAAAGACACTGAGGCGATGATCAACTCCAGGGTCGCGCAAATCGATCATTTGGTCTCCATTCAACTCAATGAGATCCTGCATAATGCTCAGTTTCAAAAGCTGGAGGGAAGCTGGCGCGGCTTAAAGTATCTTCTCAGCCAAAGCGAAACCAGCCCCATGCTGAAGATACGCGTCATGAACGTATCGAAGAAGGATCTTCTGCGCGACCTGCAGCGGGCGCCGGAATTCGATCAGAGCGCCTTATTCAAGAAGATCTATGAAGAAGAGTTCGGAGTTTTTGGCGGCGATCCGTTTGCGGCGATAATTGGGGACTACGAGTTCAGCAAGCATCCGGAGGACCTGGAGTTGCTGGAGAAGGTGTCGAACGTTGCAGCGGCGGCACACGCACCATTCTTGAGTGCGGCTTCTTCACAGCTCATGAATATGGAGAGCTTCACGCAACTTGACCAGCCGCGCGACATCGCCAAGATTTTTGATACCACCGAGTTCGCCAAGTGGAAGAGTTTCCGCCAGAGTGACGATTCACGGTATGTGGGGCTTTGTGTGCCGCACGTTTTGATGCGCCTTCCCTACGGCAGGGACACGGCGCCCGTGGATGCGTTCAATTACGAAGAGGGCGTGGATGGGACCGATCACACCAAGTACCTTTGGGGAAACGCCGCCTACGCCATGGGAGCGCGCCTGACGAACGCCTTCGCCCAGTACGGCTGGTGCGCAGCCATCCGGGGCGTCGAAGGAGGAGGCTTGGTGGAAGGCCTGCCTGCCCACACCTTCCGGACCGACGAAGGTGACGTAGCGCTGAAGTGCCCCACCGAGATTGCGATCACGGATCGCCGTGAGAAGGAACTCGCCGACCAAGGGATCATCCCGTTGGTGCATTGCAAGGGGACGGACAAGGCGGCATTTTTCAGCGTGCAGTCCGCAAACAAGCCAAAGCTGTACGACAGCGATGCGGCCAACGCCAATGCTCGGCTCTCCGCGCAGTTGCCATACATCATGGCCACCTGCAGGTTCGCCCACTACTTGAAGGCCATGATGAGGGATAAGATCGGGAGTTTCACGTCGCGCGACGAGATTCAGAAGTTCCTGAACCGTTGGATTTCGCAATATATAACGACGGACGACTCCGCAACCCAGTCCGTGAAGGCCAAGTACCCGTTACGTGAAGCGCGGGTCGATGTGGAAGAGGTGAAGGGCAAACCTGGCGTATACCGCGCCGTGGCCTACCTTCGCCCGCACTTCCAGCTTGACGAGCTGACAGTTTCGCTGCGGTTGGTTGCATCGCTGCCGCAGTCTGCCAATAAATAACAGCTTGGGGGCGGGTGGCGCGCAAGAGCCCGCCTCGTATTCTTTCAAATTCCAAATCATGCGAGGAGAAGAATATGGCGATTGAATACCATCTGGAAATCAAGGAAGCACCCGGCGAGAGCGCGTCCACGAAGCACAAGGGACAGATCGAACTTCTGTCGTGGAGTTGGGGTGCGAGCAACCCGACGACCATCGTGGGCGAAGGCATGAGCGCGGGAAAAGTTTCGATGTCCGACCTTAGTTTTACCAAGAGAGTGGACAAGTCCAGCCCCAAGCTGTTGCAGCTTTGCGTCACCGGTGATCACGCGAAGGAGGCGACACTGTATTGCAGCAAGCAGACCGGCCAGAAGACTCCGGACGATTTTCTGATCATCAAGTTGACGGAAGTCTATGTCTCGAGCTTCCAAGTCGGAGGTTCCTCGGGTGAAGATGTGGGGACGGAATCCGTTTCGGTCTCCTATGCTTCTATCGACTACGACTACAAGGTGCAAGGCGCGGATGGCAAGCTGGTTTCCGGAGGCGAGGTGGTGTACGACCTCAGGAAGAGGGAGCAAACGAAGTAGGCTGCAGCATGGCCCACGGCGCTGACCCCGCGAGGCGGGGTCAGCGCAACACTACCATGGAAAACGCGAATCACCTCTTTCAGGCTGGAAAACTCAAGGAGGCGATTGAGGCGTTGGGGGGGGAGTTGCGTAATAACCCTGACGACGCCCGGCGCCGTACCTTTCTTTTCGAATTGCTCTGCTTTGCAGGAGATTATGATCGAGCAGAGAAACAACTCGACCTCCTGGCGGACGGCGGTCCCAATAGCGGCATGGGGGCACTCGTCTACCGCAGCGCCCTTCAGGCTGAGAGGACTCGCCAGGACCTGTTTCAAAGGAAGGGATACCCCAAGCCTGCCGGGGAAAACTCGCCAGGCGCAGAAACGGTCGCGGGCACGCTGAATGGAAAGCCCTTTCAGACGATTGCGGACGGCGATCCCCGGATTGGGCCTCGCCTGGAAGTATTTGCTGGCGGGAGTTATCTGTGGATCAACTTTGAGCATCTCGCCTCCGTCAAGATTGAGGCGCCGCGCCGTCTGCGCGACTTGCTGTGGACCCCGGCCGTAGTTCGTGCGGGGCCCGCTTCGAAGGGCACCGAACTCGGCGAAGTCTTGATACCTGCCTTGTCCCCCTTTGCCTGGCAGAATTCTGATGATGCTGTCCGCTTGGGCCGGATGACGGTTTGGGAAGAAGACGAGTCGGGTACGGCCGCGCCCATCGGCCAGAAGATGTTGCTGGTTGACGGCGAGGAATTTCCACTTCTCGAGGTCCGGCAACTGGAGTTCAATTTACCACAGGCTACGGTTTAGCTCAGAATGCCTCTTCCTGATAACCTACTGAGTCCGATTCCGGGAGATAAGCCCTGCGGGGAAGACCTCCGATACACACCCATCTACGACAAGATCAAGGAAGCCCGGCGTGAAGAGGAAGAAGTCCAAGAGGGTGAATGGAAGACCGAGGGCAAGAAAGCGGACTACCCTCAGGTCGTGAAGTCGGCCGTTGAGGCCCTTTCCACGACGAAGGACCTTCAGATTGCCGCATGGCTCACCGACGCCCTCTTACGCACGGAGGGTTTTGCCGGCTTGAAGCAGGGTTTGGATTTCCTTCAAGGTCTTCTCGGCACATTCTGGGACGGCTTGTACCCGCAACTCGAAGATGGCGATGCGGAGTTGCGGGCGGCGCCGCTCCAATGGATAGGCTCCAACCTGGTTTCACCTCTCCAATCCGCCCCTCTTAACAGGGCAAGGCACGGCTGGCTGGACTACACAGAGTCCAGGAAAATGGGCTATGAAGAACAGGCCGACACCGACGACAAGAAGGCAGCCAGGGCAGCGCTGATCGAACATGGCAGGGTGGCGCCGGAAGCCTTCGATAAGTCCTTCGCCGAAACTCCCAAGGCTTTCTACCTCGCCAATGAAGCAGCCCTGGACGGCTCGTTGGCGACGGTCCAGGCCATGGACAAAGTTTGCCAGGAGAAGTTTGGGGACGTTGCGCCCAGCTTCACCGACTTGAAAAAGGCGCTGGAGACAGTCCGGCACACCGCTCACCTGCTCCTGCAGAAAAAGCGCGAGACGGAGCCGGACGTTGTGGAAGCGGGTGCGGAAGCTGCGGCGGAGGGGGCAGGAGAAGGCGGTGAAGGAGCAGGTGCAGGTGGTGGGCCGGCTGGGCGGGCCGCCGGCGGGGCAGGGGGAATTGTAATCCCGCTGGCAGAAGGGGAGCCGGTCCAGCGCCGGGATGCGATCTCGAGCGTGGCTCGCGCGGCGGCGGCTCTGCGGAAGCTCGATCCTTGTAGTCCGGCGCCTTACCTGATGCTCCGGGGACTGCGGTGGGGTGAGCTTCGCGCCGCCTTCGAAAGCTCGGATTTCACACTACTCGAAGGGCCGCCCACGGTGCTGCGGCAGCACATCAAGCGGCTGGCGATCGAGGGAAAGTGGGAGGAGTTGCTGGAGGCGGCTGAAAACGCCATGTCGCTTCCGTGCAGCCGGGGTTGGCTGGATTTGCAGCGCTTCACCGTGGATGCCTGCGTAGGACTGGGAAGAAAGTACGACGGTATCGCGGTCGCTATCCGATCGGAGTTGAAGACGCTCTTAAACGATCTGCCCCAGCTCCTCGAGATCAATCTGCTCGACGACACCCCGGTTGCCAACAGCGAGACCAGGGCGTGGTTCGAAGAGATGGCGGCAGAGCCGCAGGCTCAGCCGGCGCCGGAAGCGGCTCCTTCGGATGCGCCGGTGGGGGATGCGCCGGTGATCGAGAATTACTCTGTTCCTGGATGGCACCGTAAGTTCGTCGACAGTTATGACCTGGCCCGCCAGGCGATAGCCGCCGGCCAGACCCAGAAGGCCATCGACTTAATGCGTTGCGAGGTGGAAAGACAGCTTTCGGGAAGGGGCCAGTTCTTCCGCAAATTGCAGCTTGTCGAGATCTGCATTGCTGCCGGCCAGGCTCAAATTGCTCAACCGATTCTCGACGACTTAGTGACGATTTTCGATAACAATCACGTCGAACAGTGGGAGGATAGGGCTGTTGTAGCCAAAGCGCTGGTGACGATTATTAAGAACAGCCAGCGGGTACAGGGAGACGAATCGGAAAAGTTCAGACTTTTCCAAACGGTAGTTCGCCTCGATCCTGTCCAGGCTATTTCCTGCCTGTAAACCTGATGCCGACAACCGCCAAGGAAGGCCCCGTCACGTTGTCGGTGATAGATCGACTCGTCGATCTGGAGCCCGAGCGCAAACTGGAACTCCCCCTCAGCAGAGCCCAATCGGTGCGCGAGTTGAAGGCCGCGGTCCGGCGCGACCTGGAATGGCTGCTGAACAGCCGCCAGACCATCGAAGAGTCCCCGGCCTCTCTCAAAGAGGTAGGGCGGTCCGTTTATAACTACGGGCTGCCGGACGTTTCAAGTTTGTATCTACGGTCGGTCAAAGATCAGGCATACCTGCTCGAGTCAATCAAGGCTGCGGTAAGTCTGTTCGAGCCCAGGCTCATCAACGTCAAGGTGAGGATGGAACCGGGGACCGACGACAAACGCGTCATCCGCTTTGCTATTGAGGGATTGTTGCGCATGGATCCGGCGCCGGAGCAAGTGTTGTTCGATACCATGCTGGAGCCGATGAGCGGACAATATCAGGTTAAGGGTTCCTAGTGTGGTGTTTCACTTGATTCTTGACAATCGGGTACGTTGCATAAAGGGTGGCGCAGACATCGACTTCAATGTCTGCGCCACCCCTGCGGTGAAGGGTTCGTAGCATGCGTGATGAGCTTCTGGAATACTACGAGAGCGAACTCAGCTTCCTGAGGCAGATGGGAGCGGAGTTTGCCGAGAAGCACCCCAAAATCGCTGCACGCCTGCAGCTCGAACCCACCCGCTGCGACGACCCTCACGTTGAGAGGCTGTTAGAGGGTATTGCCTTCCTCGCCGCTCGGGTCCACCTGAAGATCGACGATGAGTTTCCCCAGATTACAGAGGGCCTGCTCAGCGTTATCTATCCGCATTTCCTTCGGCCCATTCCTGGCGTGACGGTGGCGGAGTTTCGTCTGGATCCGGCGCAGGGCAAGCTCACCTCGAGCCTGAAGATTCCCCGCGGCTCGGCGCTTTATTCACGGCCCGTCGAAGGCGTGCCCTGCAAATTCCGCAGTTGCTACGATGTGACGCTCTGGCCCGTCGAGATTGTCGAGGCGAAGTGGTTGACTCCGGATAAGCTGAATCCTCCCTTGCGCGCCCCGGATGCTGTCGCGGCCCTGCGGGTAGAGCTTCGCTGCCTGTCCGACGTAGCCTTCGATAAACTCAATCTCAGCTCGTTGCGCTTCTACCTGCATGGCGAAGGGGAAATCGTCCACACGCTCTACGAATTGCTCAGTAACAACTGCACTGAAATAGTGCTTAGAGACCCCGCGAACACGCGCAAGCCTCCCGTGGCTTTGACCGCGAGTTCCTTGCGCCCGATGGGCTTCACCGAAGATGAGTCCATGCTGCCGTATCCGCGCAGGTCGTTTGTGGGTTACCGGCTCCTGCAGGAATACTTCTCGCTGCCGGAGAAATTCTTCTTTTTTGAGCTTAGCGGGCTGGAAGCGCTGGCGCGCGCGACCCAGGGCGGCCGCGCTGAAATGATCTTTCTCATTTCGTCCTTCGAAGCCGGCCACCGGCAACAGCGGTTGGAAGTGGGGGTCAACGCCAAATCGCTTCGCCTGGGGTGTTCGCCCGTCATCAACCTGTTTCCGCAGACGGCTGAACCCATCCTCCTGACCCAGAACCGGTCGGAATACCCCATCGTGCCGGATGTGCGGCGCAGGAATGCCACGGAGATATTCTCGGTTGACGAGGTCCTAAGCTCGAATCCCCAGACTCACGAGATCATTTATTACGAGCCTTTTTACGCTTACCGCCACAAGACTCCGAGGGACAAGAGTCAAACCTTCTGGCACACGACGCGCCGGCTGTCCCGCCGCAAAGGCGATGAAGGCAC
>JBEKLY010000158.1:0-17597 GCA_050010015.1 Terriglobia bacterium | reverse complement strand
TACCTGACGTCGGTGCCCCCCTCAAGCTCCGCCTCTGCGCCTATATTTTTGTAACTTTTGAGACTGTCGCGAAGAAACTCGAAGTCTTCGATGCGGATGGCCTTATTGCGGCGTTGCATTTTCAGCCAATCCTCGCCCGTCGCTGACCAGTCATTCTTAGAGAGGATGAACACGTTTGCTCCCAGGTTGGCAATGTGATCGGCGATGTAGAGGTTCATTCCGTTGATGATCGACATGACCACGATCAGCGTAGTGGTGGCAATCACCACTCCCAGCAGGGTGAGGAAGGAACGCAATTTGTGCGTGCGCAAGGTTTCGAGGGCAATCCAGAAGGCCTCGCGGGAGGTGACCCAGAAACCGCTCCTCTTTCGGCTTGCCCGAGGGTTCACTTTGTGCGGAAGCGCAGAGTGCGGTTGGGTGAGTGCATTCACGAGAATTGATCCTGGCGCAACATATCATTCCGTCGTTGGCGCAGACGTGCCGTTCTTCGGCATGTCCGCGCCACTCTAATGTCAGAGGGGTAGCGCAGACCTGCTTGTTAGGTCTGCGGTTCTTACCGGCCAAAATGCCGCAGACCTGGAAAGCAGGTCTGCGCTACCCTTGCTCCGAGGAGAGGAGCCGGGGCCGTGCCATTCACTTGACGCTTTCGTCGCGTTCGATCTTGCCGTCGCGCACGTGGATGATGCGATGCGCGTGGGCGGCGATATCGTGCTCATGGGTGACCAGGACGATGGTGTTTCCGCCCTCGTAGAGCTTCTCGAAGACGCCCATAATCTCCTCGCCGGTGGCCGAATCCAGGTTGCCGGTGGGCTCGTCGGCCAGAATGATCGACGGGTTGTTGACCAGTGCACGGGCGATCGCCACCCGTTGGCGCTGTCCGCCCGAAAGCTCATTCGGTTTGTGGTTCATGCGTTCGAACAGGTCCACCTTGCGCAGGGCGTCTTGGGCTTTTTCCAGACGTTCCTTGGCCGGCACCCCGCTATAGACGAGAGGCAATTCCACATTGTGCAAGGCGCTGGCACGCGAGAGGAGGTTGAAGGTCTGAAAAACGAAGCCGATTTCCTTGTTGCGGATGTAGGCCAGTTCGTCGTCGGAGAGTTCGCTGACCAGCCGGCTGTTCAACCAATATCGGCCGCTGGTCGGCGTGTCCAGGCAGCCGATCAGATTCATCAAGGTGGACTTGCCGGAGCCCGACGGTCCCATGATGGCCACATACTCGCCCCGCTCGATCTCGAACGTGACCCCGCTGAGCGCATGCACCGCGATGGCCTCGCCCATGTCGTAGGTTTTCCAGAGGTCTTCCGTCTTGATCATGACCCCCACGGGCGGGGCCAGGGTCTCCTGGGTCGCAGACGCTGCCACTTGTGTTCCCATCGCTTTGCGTGTTTCCTTTCCGCTCACGCCCCTACGCCGCCTACGAACTAGCGGCAGGAGTGTTCAGGGCGGTGTTGTCGACCTTCACCTTCGTGTGGTTCTTCAGTGTGCGCAGCACGCTGAACGGGCCGGAAACAATCTGGTCGTTGGCTTGAACGCCTTTGACTATTTCCACATCGGATTGGCCCATTATGCCGGTGTCGACAGCCGTAAACACCGCCCGGCCATCCTTAAGCAGAAAGACCCCTTGCACTTCTTCCTTCTCTTTCTCCTTGTCCTTGGCCGACGGAGCGGCGGCGGCTTGCACTTTCCCTTTGCCCGCTTGGCCGCTCTTTTCTTCTTCCTCTAATTGACGCCGCGTCCGCACCGTGAGCGCCTGGATAGGAACCGTCACGGCGTTCTCGCGGGTGGCGGTGGTGATCTTGGCGGTCGCAGAGAGTCCGGGGCGCATCCCCGGCGGAGGGTTGTCCAAAGTTACGACAACCTTGAAGTCCTTGGCCTCTTCCGTTGTGGTCGTGGTGTTCGTTCCTGCGGTAGCGCCGGAGGTGCGCCCAATGGCGCTCTGGCCGATCTCCGTGACTTTGCCTTTGAATGTCTTGTTCGGGACGGCGTCGATGGTCACCTCAGCCGGCTGCCCAAGTCTCACGTTGACGATGTCCGTCTCATCCACTTTGACTTCCGCCGTGATTATGGCCAAGTCTGAAATCTGATAGAGCAGACTTCCCACCGTGTTTTGAACTCCCGGCACCACGTTCTCGCCCACGTGAACGGGAAGGGAAGTCACAATGCCCTCGAGAGGCGAAGTGTATATGGTCTTACTGCGGGCATCTTCGCTGCTAATCAGGTTGGCTTCCTGCATCGACTCCTTGGCGCGCGCACTATCCAGATTGAACTTGGCCACGTTAAGTTGCGCTTTGTTCTGGTTTATAGCCGCTTGAGCCGATTCTAAAGCCGCCTGATCCACCTTGACGGTGTTGAGACGTGTGTCATATTCGTTCTGGGCGATCAGTTTATCGTGCAGCAAGTCCTGCCCGCGGCGGAACTCTTCCTGAGCGCGGGTAAGATTGGCCTGAGCGGTCAGCACGTTGGCCTGGGCGGTTTTGAGCGCGGCTTCCTGCGCCTGCACGGACGCCGCGAACTGCTCCACGTCTGCCTTGGCGCTCGCGACCGTCGCCTTTTGGGCATTAACGTTGGCGTCCGCCGTGACCGCCTCGGTCTTCAGCAGGAGTTGGCCTTTCTTAACCGAGTCGCCTTCCTTGATGTAAATCTCCGTGATCTTGCCCATCGAACTCGCATTCACGTTGGCGAGGTCCGCGGTGGGTGGCTTGACTTCTCCTGAGGCTGTCACGATGGCCGAGAGATTCTGCCGCACGACTTTCGTAGTCTGAACGGTGAGTGAACCACCCTTGCTCCAGACAATCCCGCCGATCACCAACCCCACTAAAACAACTGCTCCCACGAGCGCGAAAATCATCTTCTTCTTTTTTGACTTCTTACCCTTGGCACTGCCAGGTCCGGACACAACCATGCTGCTCGGGCTCACGGTTGCTGGCGAAGTGATACTCCCAACTTGCAGGTCGGTTACGTTGGCCACAGTTATCCTGTCCTTTTCTTCGGTTGTGCGTGCAGCCATCTTCATCTCCCTCGTTCTACTGGGCTGTTGCTCGCCTCTGACACCCGCTGCCAGTCGAGGCCCACGTCAATACCCAATCGCCGCGTTGGCGGCTTCTAACCATACTACGGAATCTTGACACCGAAAGTTTCTCCAAAGTTCCTCATTTTAACTCTACCCACAAGCTTAGGGAAGACGAATCTCAATGGGGAAGTGATTCAGCTTCCAGTAGCACGGGCATCTTGCCCGTTCTGCGTGACGGCCAAGATTACCGTGCCACGTCAAAGTGAGGCGCTACCCGCAAAGTCAGGCCACCCTTCGGGTCTGCCGAGCATCAAAGAACGAGTCAGTCAGCAGGCAGGAAGAAGTGTTTGTCAAGGGGGGTTCGAGTCCTTGACTTTTCGTACTTCAACACATACAATCGGCACTGTCTCTGGTTGGGAAAGGAGAGCCGTTGGTGTATAAACGGGTCAATTACGTGAGCCACCGCGAGTGGCCGGTTTGCTTGTGGGTGCTTCTCGCGGCGTGGGTTCTGGGAGGTTTGTTTTCTCCTCCTTTAAAGGCAACGCCGCAGGACCAAAGCAGTGACAGCAAGATGAGCAAGGCGGAAAAGAAGCGCCAGAAGGCAATCCAGAAAGAAATGGAGACGCCTTATAAGAAGTGGATTGAAGAAGAAGTCCCTTACATTATTACCAACGAGGAAAAAGCGGCCTTCAAGAAGCTGACCACAGACGATGAGAGGGAAACGTTCATTGAGAACTTCTGGGAGCGGCGCAATCCCAATCCGAGCAGCCCCGAGAACGAGTTCAAAGAGGAATATTACCGGCGCATTGCCTACGCAAACGAGCACTATGCTTCGGGTATCCCCGGTTGGAAGACGGATCGCGGCAGAATCTACATCATGTACGGTCCGGCGGACGAGATCGATGACCACGACAGTGGTGGAACCTACATTCGACCCCCCGAAGAAGGTGGCGGCCAAACCTCGACCTACCCCTTCGAGCAGTGGCGATATCGCTATATTGACGGCATCGGGACCAACATCATTCTGGAATTTGTCGACCCAACGATGACCGGCGAATTCCACCTCACCATGGATCCCGGCGAAAAAGATGCTCTACTGCACGTGCCCAACGCCGGCCTGACAGACATGGAAGCTATGGGTATGGCGAGCAAGTCGAACCGCTTTACCCGCACCGACGGCATGACCATCGGAACGCCCATGGGGGCGCTGCCCGAAAGCATGGAGGAATTCACACGCCTCGACCTCTACGCAAAGATCTTCCAGCCTCCCGAGGTCAAGTTCAAGGACATGAAAGCCGTCGTGACCTCTAAGATTTCCGGATCGCTTCTGCCCTTCGACGTTCGTACGGACTTCCTCAGGGTGACCGACGAGAGCGTGCTCACACCCATTACAATTCAAATTGCTTATCGCGACCTGCAGTTCCAGAACAAAGATGGGGTGATGCACAGCGTAATCGATATTTACAGCCAGTTGACCAGCCTGGGCGGGCGAAATGTGGACACCCACGAGAAGAGCATGGTCCTGGATGTTCCAGAACACGAATTCCAGCAATCCTTGTCACGCAAGGCAGTCTATCAATACGCAGTTGCCTTGCACCCTGGCCGTTACAAACTGAGCCTGGTCATGAAGGACGACCAGAGCGGGCACATGGGGTCGGAGGAACTTGGCTTAGTGGTGCCGCATTTTGACGAGGACAAGCTTTCGAACAGCACGCTGATTCTGGCTGACCTCCTTCAGCCTCTGCCGACCAGTCAGGTGGGCACAGGCCCCTTCGTGATAGGAGGAACGAAGGTTCGACCCAGCGTTACTCGGACTTTCTCGCGCGACCAGAACCTTTGTATCTATATGCAGGTTTATAACCTGGGCCAGGATCCCAAGACGCATAAACCCTCGTTGGACGTCCAATACGAATTGCTGAAAGATGGAAAACCGCTGCTCGATCAAGCCGAGGACCCCGCCAGACTCAAGGAGGCTTCGCAGCAGTTTACCTTGGAAAAGCAAATGCCCTTGAGGGTGCTGCAACCAGGCAAGTACACCGTGCAGATTAAGGTCAAAGACAACATAAAGAACCAAACTATTTCACCTTCTGACACTTTTGAGGTACAGTAAGGGCGGCTGGATTCTCCCGGCCGCTCAAGTCTTGCGCGACTTCTAGCATTGCCGGCCTCAAGGATGGCGTTTGTGACGCCCTCCTCAAGGACGGTATCAGTGGATCAGGACGATACAGATGAAGGATTTCAAACCTGGAGTGAGGCTTTCAGCCATTTTACTGGCCGGAGGCTTGATTTCTGTGTTGATTGGTCCGGTCCTGACGCTGGCCTTGAGTTATGGGCGGCTGGCGGGCATAGTCTCTGACGATCATGGCAACCCGCTGATGGGGGCCACGGTCATGATCGTGGGGCCGCTGCTGACTGCCGCCGCCGGTACCGGCGACCGAGTCGAGCGAGTTATTACTGACGCCAAAGGCAAGTTTTCCGTTGGTAACCTCATTCCCGGCTGGTATTCCCTACAGATCGTTTCCCCAACTCGGTTACCGGCCCGTAAGAGCGGCGTCAAAGTCGAAGCCGGGCAGACCTCCACTTTGAAATTTGTTCTGGCCGACGCATTCGCCCCGTTGCGCTTTCAGGTGCCAGATAAAGACGCAACTCCCTTGGGGGACGATTGGAAATGGGTCTTGAGGACCTCGGCAGCCACTCGGCCTATTCTTCGATATCACCACGGCCCCGCGGCGGCCACGGATCCCACTTCTCCCGAGCCCGCTGACCAGCGTCTTATCGGCGTGGTACCCGGCCCTTCTGGCCAGGATCCGATGGCCAGCGACCAGGGGATGGGGACTGTTTTCGCATACCTGCGGCATCTCTCACCGGACTCCGACCTGATGACGGTGGGTTCGGTTGCCGCGGACGGTTCCTTGACTTCCTCGGAAGGCACGGTTTATCGAAAAGGGCTGGTTTCGCGCGACACTGAGGAAGTTTCAGTTGTTCTGCACCAATTGGGCTACTTAAGCGGCTTGGCAGCTCCCCTTGGCCCGGGGCCGCTTTCCGATTATGAAGCGCGCGGACTCGCGACCAGCTACACCGAAACCGCAGTTCTCGATCCGCACCTGACGTTGACTGCCGGCGTCGACGTCGATTTCCTGGATGCGGTTCGCGATTTGCTTATTGCCCAGCCACGAATGAAGCTCGCCTACCACCTCTCCCGCTCGACCGACCTTGCCTTGCAGTTGGGCAAGGAGCCCTACGACGAATCGGACACCCTGATCGAGCGGGTCAACGCGTTCAACGCTTTTCCCGTGCTGACGCTCAGAGGCTACCAACCCGAGTTCGAGCAGCTCCAACATTCGGAGGTGTCTCTGAACCACCGTTTCAAGGGTTCCGGGCGCCTCGAAATTGCTGCTTACCACGATGGGATCAAGAACGCAGCCGTCTGGAGTCCTGCTCAGGGGGCAGCTTTGAGCGGGCTTGCAGGAAATTATTTGCCTAACCCGGCCGCAGGCGGAGTCTTCCTGAATATGGGTGACTACCGCTCGACGGGGTACCGCGTGGCTTACGCGCAACGCCTGGGAAATCACGTCGAGACTCTCGTCGCATATTTCGTGGGCGATTCCCTGAATGCGAGCGGTGTTATCAACCGCGCCCCGGAGGGGAACTTACAAGGCGCTCTCAAGCCTGCCCGCAGCCCTGCTTTGGCTGCACGAATATCCGCCCGAATTCCCGTTACCCGAACTCGAGTGACGACTTCTTACGAATGGGTTCAGAGCGGGCGTGTAACCATGGTGGATCCTCAGGGCCAAGCCGATATGCAACTTCAGCCATTCCTGGATTTCCAGGTCCGCCAACCCCTTCCTGCCCTCGCATTCCTTCCCGCCCACATCGAAGCCGTGGCTGATTTCCGGAATTTCCTCGCCCAAGGCTATGCGCCGATGACTCAACCAGGAGAATCGGCGCTGCTGCTCGGCTCAGCCTATAAGTGCATCCGCGGCGGCCTTTCTGTAGAATTCTAACTTTGAGCGAGAACCGCCCGTCGCACCTCACAGATTTAGAGCTAATCAGAGCAAAATAAGTAAGGTCAGTTCCCAGGGGTACTACAGAAAAGCGTAGCCGATATTCCGGATTCTGTAGGAAACTCTTCTTCCGCATTGTACTTGTCGTATCTAACTGATAACGTGACAGTTATTGTATGATGAAGTTTTTGTTGCTGGAAACTGAATTGCAACGGCCTAATGATGGTAGTCCAGGCAACAGTGTCTCTTAAGGGTGTCACCGCTCGATGACCAAAGCCCCGCCTTATCGATTCACCTCCCTTTCGCTGGCCATCCTCAGCATGACGCTGATTGCCTTCGCCACTATCAATCTTCAGCAGCGAGTGCACTATCGGCTGCCGGACGATGGGGTTTCCTGGCTCGATTCCGAGAAAGGCGTCAGGGCCTGGATAGTCACTCCGGATGGCCCAGGTGAGCGGGCGGGAATCCGGGAGGGCGATCTCCTGGAATCGATTGACAAGAGACCCATCCACACGGCCGCCGACGCGGGTCGCCAGATCTTCTCCGACGAAGTATGGTCACAGGCCAATTATCTCCTGGTCAGAAATGGCGAGAAGTTCCAGACGTCCCTGGTGCTTGTTCCCCAAAAAGCCGCCGCGTCAGTCCGGTACTATCTCAGCCTCGTGGGTTTGATCTACCTCGTCGTCGGCACCTACATACTCTTCCGGCGCTGGACGGCGCCTAAATCGCTGCATTTTTACGTTTTTTGCCTGGCGTCCTTCATTCTGTACACATTCTCCTACACCGGGAAGCTCAACCTCTTCGATTGGACGGTCTATTGGCTGCAGGTTGTAGCCCTGCTCATTCAACCGGCGCTTTTCCTGCACTTCTGCCTTGGCTTCCCGGAGCAAAACACCTTGGTGCGCGGGCGCCGCTATGCGATCCCCTGCCTCTACATACCGGGAGCAGCGCTGGCGGTGGTTCACGTCCTGGTGGCCATGGAGCTCATGGTTATCCCGATGCCGTTGCTCCATGTTCGTTGGCTTCTTGACCGCGTCGAATTTGTATATCTGGCTGTTTACTTCCTGTTGGGGGCGGTGGTGCTGCACCGCGCCTACTCGCGAGCCCAGGTGCCTCTGCTGAAGCAGCAGTTGAAATGGGTGACGCGAGGAACCTGGCTGGCGATCGTGCCCTTCGCGGCCTGCTATGCAGTCCCTTATTTCCTGGGGTTTATTCCCAATTCCTGGATGAACCTCTCGGCTCTTTCACTGGTTTTTCTACCCGTCACCTTTGGCTATGCCATCGTGCGTTATCGTCTGATGGACGTGGATGTCATTTTCCGCCGCGGCATAGCTTATACCTTGGCTACGGCCGCCATTGTGGCCGCCTATTTCGGCGCCATAGGTTTATTTGCGGATTACTTCCGCTCCTCGATCCCCATCACCAGCCGAGGCGGGTGGATCCTGGCTGTCGTCGTCACGGCCCTGGTTTTCCAGCCCATGGTGAACTGGATTCAGGTGCGGTTGGACAGGTTCTTTAACCGCGAGCGTTATGACTATCGGCGCACGCTGCTGGAATTTGCTCGCGAACTGAGTTCGGAGCTGCACGTCGATCGGCTTCTGGAAAAGGTAACCATGCAGCTGGCCGAAACCCTTGGCGTTGACCGTCTGGCGGTATTCTGGGCAACGGATTCTGACCAATTTCGTATGGTCAAGTCGCGTGGCGTGAGCTATTCGAAAGGGCTCGATACAAGCTTTCTGGACCCCACTCGCCGCCAGCAGGGCAAACAGTACCTGTTCTTTGACAGTGTCAAACGCCCCTATGGTTTCGCTCCCGCGCAACAAAAAACCATCGAAGAGCTCGACCTGCACTATTACCTGCCGTTCAAAGTCAAAGAGCGCACTTTGGGTTACCTTGGCCTGGGGAAAACCCGCGACGGGAATTTCCTCTCGAGTGAAGACATTGACCTTCTCCAGACTCTCACGGGCTATGTTTCGGTGGCGCTCGAGAATGCCCAGCTTTACGAATCGCTGGAGAGGCGAGCACTCGAATACCAGGCGCTTACGGATTTCAGCCAGAATATCATTGAGTCGATCAATGCCGGAGTGCTCGCCTGCGATCTGGAAGGGACAGTGGGATCGTGCAATTCCGCCATGGAGAAGCTCTACGGCCTGGCGCGCAGCGATGTGGTGGGCAAGTCGCTCGAAGCCATATTCCCGACTGAGCTGTTGGCCGAATTGCCTCAAGCCTCGGACGCTCAAAGCGTCCTGAGCTTGTATAAGTTTCGTTTGAATACGCCGGGCGGGCAGACCCTGATTGTCAACCTTTCGGCGGTCCCCCTGGTTGGCAAGGACGGCCACGTACTCGGCCGCCTGCTGATTTTCAACGACTTGACCGAGCGCGTCAACCTCGAGGACCAGTTGGTTCAGGCCGAGAAGCTCTCCTCCATCGGTTTGCTGGCGGCCGGCGTCGCTCACGAGGTGAACACGCCCTTGGCGGTCATCAGCTCGCAGGCCCAACTGGCGATGCGCCAGATGCCCCCTGAAGATTCCCTCTCCCGCACCCTGGACAAGATTGTTAAGCAGGCTTTTCGCGCCTCCGAGATTGTCAACAATCTGCTGAAATTCTCGCGGGTCAGCGGCAGCGAATACTCTGAACTCGATTTGAACAAACTGGTCCGCGAGACTTTATCGCTTGTTGAACCGATGCTGCGCGCCTCCAAGATCACCGTGAATGCGCAATTGTGCCCCACCCTGCCCATGGTTTTCGCCAACCCCGGAAAACTTCAGCAGGTCTTCATGAATCTTATTATCAACGCGAAAGATGCGATGCCGCACGGCGGCGAGCTCACCATCGCCACTGATTGCGAAGACTCCCTCGTGCGCGCGGAAGTTTCCGATAACGGAGTGGGAATTTCTCCCGAGCATTTGAGCAAGATCTTTGATCCCTTCTTTACCACCAAGTCGACCAGCCGCGGAACCGGCTTAGGCCTTGCGGTCACCTACGGAATCATTCGTGAACTTATGGGGAAGATTGAGGTGCAGAGTGCGTTGGGACGCGGCACTTCGTTCCGCGTCGAGTTGCCGGTTGCGAGGAAAGCTGTAAATGTCGCCTAAGGGCTCCGTTCTTATCATTGATGATGAGCAGGAAATCCGCGAAAGCATCCTGGAGCTACTCCGCATGGAAGGATATTCGGCGGATGCCGCTCCTACGGCGGAAGAAGGCCTGAAGAAGGTCGAAGGCGGGATTTTCGACTTGGTCTTGCTGGATATTAATTTACCGGACCGCAATGGCCTGGAACTGCTGAAAGTCATCAAACATGACGCGCCGGAAGTCGGCGTGATCATGATCACCGCCTACGACTCGAGCCAGATGGCCTTCCAGGCCTCAAGAGAAGGCGCCGAGAGCTACATCACGAAACCTTGGGATAACGACAAGTTACTTCTCGAGGTCCGCAACCTCCTGGACAAATCACGCCTCCAGGCTGAAAACCTTCAGCTTCGCCGGGCGCTCAAACGTTTCTCTCTTCCCAATCTTGTGGGCAAGAGCGACAGGATGCAGAAGGTGATGGACCTTATCACCCAGGTTGCGGTTAGCCGCGCCACGGTGCTGATCAATGGCGAGAGCGGAACGGGCAAAGAGTTGGTGGCCAAGACCATCCACGGCATGAGCCCGCGCGCCGACCACTCCTTTGTGCCTGTCAACACCGGCTCGATGCCCGTCGACCTTCTCGAGAGCACGCTGTTTGGCCATGTGAAGGGCGCCTTCACTTCTGCTATCGCCACCAAACGCGGACTGTTCGAAGTGGCGGACCAGGGAACCATCTTCTTCGATGAGATCGGCACGGTGGGCGTCGAGACCCAGGCCAAACTGCTGCGCGTGATCCAGGAGCGCGAGTTCATGCGCCTGGGTGGGACGGAAACGATCAAAGTGGATGTGCGCATCCTTGCCGCCACCAATGCCGACCTGCGCAAGCTGGTTGTGACCGGCCATTTCCGCGAGGACCTTTATTATCGTTTGAACGTCATTAATATTTGCCTTCCCCCTCTACGCGACCGCAAAGAGGATATTCCTCATCTTGTCGAACACTTCTTGCGGAAATTCGAAGAGGAGAATGGCCGGAGCGGCCTGCAGTTCACCCCCGCAGCGTTGAAGGCTATGATGGACTATGACTGGCCGGGCAATGTGCGCGAACTCGAAAACGCGGTCGAGCGAGCCGTGGTTCTCGCATCCGGACCTGCTCTCGGGCCCGATATCCTGCCTGAACAGCTATTTCAGAACGGCTCGCAAGGCGCCTTGGGCAGCGCTTCAGAAGACCTCTCCGGCCGGTCGCTCTTCGAAATCATGGAAGCCAAGGAACGCACCGTGATTCTCGAAATGCTGGCTCGCACCAATTGGAGCCAGACCGACGCCGCCGAACGCTTCAAAATCCCACTGTCCACCCTCAATCAGAAAATCAAGCGCCTGCAAATCGACGTTAAACGCCGCGGCGAAGCGTGAAGTAGAATTCAGGAGTCGGGAGTCAGGAGTAAGAATATCTCCTAGTCCGGCGATCTTTCCAGCCGTCGCAAGCGCATCCAACGTGGCGCGGGCGTCTCGCCCGCGGTCTTGCGAGCGTCCCGCTCGCACCCTGGCAGTCCCTGTTGTACGTCTCTCTTTGTAGTCACAGCGTCCGGACGTGATTAATCTTTCGTCTGCGACACGGGAGTATAATAATGACCTGGGATCTACTCCGGTACGTCACATCGACGGTGGGAGTTGATTGATGTCTCGCGACGAACTGCTTAAAGCGAATCAGGGAGAGATTTTAGGTGTGGCGGCCAAGTATGGGGCGCGCAACGTCCGTGTCTTTGGGTCCGTGGCGCGCGGCCAGGCAGACGAGCGCAGTGACGTTGACTTCCTGGTTGAGATGGAACCCGGAAGATCGCTCCTGGATCTCGGTGGCCTGCAGGCGGAACTCGAGGCTTTGTTAGGATGCCCTGTGGACGTGGTAACTGAGAAAGCCCTTAAGCCGCGCATTCGTGGTCGAATAATGGCCGAGGCCGTCCAGATATGAGAGATCCGGCAGAGCGCTTGGCGGACATCCTGGAGGCCATCGCGGCAATCAGCCGCCACGCGATGCGCGACAAGAAATCCTTCGAAGCGGATGAGCTGCTCCAAGGTTGGTTCCTTCGACATTTGCAGATCATCGGCGAAGCGGCCAGAGCCATTCCACAGGAGGTTCGGGCCCGTGCGCCCGATGTTCCCTGGCAGAAGATCATCGGCATGCGGAACGTTCTGGTGCACGGATACTTCGAAATCGACACTGACATTGTATGGGACGCTGCGACTCGCGTTATCCCCGCCTTGAAGCCAGGCATCGAGCGGCTATTGACAATCCTCGAGGAGAAGACCTAGCGGCTGAGCAGAGCGTTCAAATTTCGGAAGTGCTGCGTCGACAAGAACAGCGCGATCATCATGCTGCCGTTATAACCCACATGAAGAAAGACGCTGGGAGCCAGCGAGCCGCTCCGGCCGCGCGCCAGCGAAAACACCAGCCCCACAAAAAAGATCAGCAGCATGTGATTCCAGGCGCCCCAGTACTCCGGCATGTGCAATCCCCCGAACAGAATCGCAGTGATCGCGATGGCGAAGCGGAGGCCCACTTGAGACTCGAAGATGCCGAAGAGGACGCCGCGGAACACCAGTTCCTCCATGAAGGGAGCGACCGCAATAGCAAACACGCCTATGGCATATGCCGCTGCCCTGGAATTGAACATGTTCTCCAAGGGGAATTGATTGGTGTCCGGCAGGATGGGAGGAAGCAAAGCGATGGCGAGGGTCAGAACCGTGCCGCCCACAAGGCAAGCGAGTATTCTCCCGGCGGTAATGCGTCGCCAGCGGAGCATCAGCCAGAACGGCTGCGCGTGACCTAGGGCTACGAGAAAGTAGATGTAGGCGAACATCAGCCCATAGAAGACGGTTTGCAGCGATAGCAGGAAAAAAGGGTCGGTGGAGAGTTTCTCCGTAGTCAACTGCCAGTGAAAGGCAGGCCTAATCAGCGCATAACCCACCGCGGCGAGAACATTCGCGATAAGAAAACCAATCGGGACAAAGGCCAGGAAGAGAAACAGGTCTCGCAACGCCCAACGCGGCGCGGATTCTCGCGCCTCAATGGCCACCGCCTCCAGCGGGGCCGGAACATCTTGAGGCGGTGTCTGTGGCTGAATTTCGTCCATCTTAGGGTGCTTTCCTTTGCGCCTCTGTGTGGTCTCTGTTTGCTCCTACTCCACCTGCCTCATTCTCGCCTAATCACCTGAAAACCGCAAACCACGGTTCAACTCGAAGGTGCAAAGGACGCCGAGGGTCCGAAAATCCCCGACACCGCATCAGGCTCTGCAGATTGCGGAAAAACGAGTTCGACTGTCATCCTGAGGAGCCGCAGGCGACGAAGGATCTCCGTAGTTCGTTGACACTGCAACTGCCGAGATTCTTCGCTTCGCTCAGAATGACAGTCGTCAAGAGTTTTTCGCATCCTGTCTGCCCCCTTGCCTTCGCTTGAGGATTATGTCACACTGCCCTTAGGTTCTTATGGGAGAGAAGCAGTCCAATCCGGGCGAGATCTTGCGCGACACCCTCGACATGCTCATCCTTAAGGCGCTCAAGCATCGTCCGCTCCACGGTTACGCCATCGCGGAACTCATCGAGCAGACTTCGGAAGAGGTGTTGCGCGTGGAAGAGGGTGCGCTCTACCCGGCCTTGCATCGGCTGGAGCTGCGTGGTTGGCTGGATTCGGAATGGGGCATTTCGGAAAACAACCGGCGCGCTAAATTCTACCGGCTCACCTCAACGGGCCGAAAACAATTGGCCGAAGAAGCTGCGCGCTGGGGCCGCCTGTCGGCAGCCATTGCTCGTGTAATGGGAACGGCGTGAGAGATTGCGTCGGGACAGCACGAGCGTTGCTCTAGGGCTGTGCATGCGAAAACGTGGGAACGAGCGGTTTCCCTACTTAAAAAGGAGGGGTAGGGGTGGTTGCCTCCCGCTGTGACGGCTTGACCCACCACCCCTACCCCCTCCTCAACCGGGGAGGGGAATCGAGAACTGACTCCGTGGAGGCAGCTATGTCTCAATGGCTGACCCGTACCTGGCTTCGTTTCAAGGCAATCTTGAAGCGGCAACAGTTGGACCGCGACTTGGAAGACGAACTGCGCTTCCACCTTGCCATGCGCGAGGAGAGAATGAAGGCGGGAGGTCTCGATCCGGTCGAGGCCCGGTATGGAAGCCGAAGGCGTTTTGGCAACCGCGCTTCGCTCAAAGAGGACTGCCGCGAAATGTGGACCTTTGTCTGGCTCGAGGATTTCTGGCAGGATGTGCGTCACACGTTTCGCGCCATGCGCAAGAACCCCGGTTTTACGGCGATCGTATTGGTGACGCTGGCGCTCGGCATCGGCGCCTCCACCGCGGTCTTCAGCGTGGTCGATCCTCTGCTCTTTCGCCGCTTGCCCTACCCTAAAGACGGCCAGCTCGTATCGGTGGGCTACCTGGGACCGGTCGATAACAACGAGTTTAATGTGGTGAGCAGTTATTTCGATTGGCAGCAGGGGCCCTTCAAATCTCTCACCGCCATGCGGCCCGGCGTGGGCTGCGACGCGATGATCGGCGACGAGGCGCGCCGCATCGATTGTTACGCCGTGGCCGCCAATTTTCTCCGCACCTTCGGCATCGCGCCCGTGCTTGGCCGGGATTTCGATCCCGACGACGATCGCCCCCACGCCCCCTCGGTGGGCCTGCTTTCCTACGGGTTCTGGCAGAGCGCGTTTGGAGGCGACGCCAAGGCTCTGGGCAAAACCCTTATCGTGGACGACGAGCCGGTGCGCATCATCGGCGTGCTGCCCAAGAACTTCGAAATGCCACAGCTCGGCGAAATTGACGTGATGCTTCCGGCGCGCCTGGATGCGAGCCTGCCGCGTTCTGCGAATTCGAGCTCTTTCTTACGGACCTTCGCGCGTTTGCCGGATGGCATGTCGATCCAGCAGGGGCACGACCGCATGCTTCCCATTTTCAACGCCACCGCGGACAAGGATGTGCCGAAAGAGTTGCGCTCCGAGGTCCGCCTGGTGGTTCGCTCGCTCCGCGACCGGCAGATTCACGAAGTGAAGCTTTCTTCCTGGATGCTGCTAGGCTGCGTGCTCGCATTGTTGCTGGCGGCCTGCGCGAATATCGCCAATCTGATGCTGGCGCGAGCGGCGGCGCGCCGTCAGGAACTCGCTATGCGCGCTGCGCTGGGGGCGGGACGCGGCCGCCTGATTCGCCAGACTCTCACGGAGTCCCTGATCTTCGGCTTGCTGGGAGGCGCGGCGGGGTGTGGAGCTGCTTGGGCACTGCTACGCCTTTGCATTTGGCTCGCACCCGGTGGCATGCTGCGCCTCGAGCACGCCCGGATCGACTTGCGTGTCCTGCTGTTTGCGTTGGCAGGTTCGCTTGGGGCGGCATTGTTGTTCGGCTTGGCGCCGGCCCTCGAACCTTCCCGAGCCGAAGCTCTCGCGGGCTGGCACGCAACAGGAACGGCTCGAACGTTGTTTCGCAAGGCCCTGGTCAGCGCGCAGGTGGCGATTTCTTTGGTCTTGCTGACTGGCGCCTCGCTTCTGCTTCGTAGTCTCTGGAAACTTCAATACCAGCCGTTGGGATTTCAACCCCAAAGCGTCATCACCGCCTCGTTCACTCTACGGCGCCGTCCCCACCAAACCCGAGGGGAAGATCAGCCCACAGCGGCGCAGGTCAGCTTCTTCGACGAGCTGGAGGGAAGATTGAAGCGCATCCCCGGCGGTGGGTTTTTCGCCCTCAGTGATTCAATACCACCGCGCGGCTCAATGGGACGCCCCTACTCGAACCTGCGCATTGCGGGCCACCCGCCCGTGGCCCCGGACGGAGGACTGGTGGAGTTCCGTTGGGTGACTCCGGGGTACTTCCGCGCTCTGGGCATTCCCATCGTCGCCGGCCGGGCCTTCACCGAAGCCGAGCGTGCCTCCGGCGAGTCGCCCCTTATCCTGAGCGCCACTCTTGCCCGCCGGTTGTTCGGCCATGAGAACCCGCTCGGCCAACAGATCGACCTCGAGGTTAGTGGTCATTGGTGCACGGTTGTGGGAGTTGCAGCCGACATCAAAAACAACGGCCTGACCGAACCCTCCGATCCCGAGTATTACCGGCTCCGCATGCACAACTCGCAACAAACGGGATTGAGCGGGGTGGCCATATTCCACACCTCCCTTGACCCTGACACGCTGGCGCACTGGATTCGAAAAGAGTTTGCCGCACTCGATCCCTCCATGCCGGTCACGGTTGAAACCCTCGAGCAGCGCGTCGACAGGTTCAGGGAGCGTCCGCGTTTTGTCGCGACTCTCGTGGGATTGTTTGCGGGCCTCGGACTGCTTCTCGCGGCGGTCGGACTCTACGGTGTCTTATCGTTCCTGGTGGCCCGGCAAACGAGGGAAATCGGTGTGCGCATGGCGATCGGCGCGCGGCCCGTGGATATCGTCATGCAGATTCAGAAGTACGCGGGTCTGTGGACGGGAATCGGAGTGGCGGCTGGCCTGGCAGGCTCATTTGTGTTGGCTAGAACTATTCGAGGGCTTTTGTTTGAGGTCTCGCCGGGCGATCCAGTTTCGCTATTCCTGTCCGCGGCGGTTTTGCTTCTAACGGCGGCCCTCGCAGCTTGGGTACCTTCTTCGCGGGCAGCCCGCATCGACCCGGTGATTGCCTTGCGTAACGAGTGAGGTGGCGGCGACCCATGTGGCCTCCCGCGGGCGACGCGAAGGGTTGCCCTCACTGCTTTGGAGATATCCGGGAGCGCGGGCATCCTGCCCGCCTTTCGCGACGCAATTGCACGCATGCTGCGGGCAGGATGCCCGCGCTCCCGGGCACTTCATGGCTTCCGGGTGCGCGTCAACCGGCGGGCATAAACGACTGCTCTGAGAGGAGAGACAGAATGAAACGACAGTACTGCACGGTGGCAATGTTGGTGGCTGTGGGGCTTATTGCAGTCGTTCGGATGGCTCCCAGGAACTTGGCGCAAGACTCGAACCAGGGAGACCCGGTCCTTCAGCTCGTTCAAGCATGGCTCAATGCGGAGTCTGAGGGTGATTCAGCGACTCTGGATAAGTTGATTGCCGACGATTTCTTAGGCACCGGGCCAGGAGGCAACATCCTCAACAAAACTGACATCGTCCCACCCGGTGGCGGGGAGCGGCCGAAGATGCCCCCGACCCTCCTGAAGGAGTCGACGGTGCGCGTCTTCGGCAACACCGCCGTGGTTATGGGCAGCGTGGCTTACAAAACTCTGCCGCAACCCGGGTTCCGATTCACCCTGGTATTCCTGAACCGGGGACAACGATGGCAGATAATCGCCGCGCACCTCGCGAGCCTGCCGTCCGGGAAATAGACCGGATGGTTTTCCGCGCATTTCAAATGACGCGCCCGTCGATTCATTGCCCATCAATGTCAGTTAACTAGTATTACTATGTTAAGTCGTGTCATTCCAAATTTGCTTGAACTTCGTTCCGCAGCAGGGACAGAGTCCGCTCCATCTCACCAGCCAAGGCTGGATCGTGCGGAGAATCTGTTCCCAC
>JBEKLY010000157.1:0-17601 GCA_050010015.1 Terriglobia bacterium | reverse complement strand
CACGGAAGGACTGGCCAACACCATCGGCCATTGGCAGGAGATCGCCCGGCAACTGGCAGATTCAAAGAGAAAACGAAAAAGGCACGTTCTTAAGTAAACGCTTATGGGGCTTGCCCTACCCCCGGCGGCGCCAGCAGAATCGCGGGGGCGGCAAGCCGTCCCCCTACGCGGGGCGGTTATCGACGGGTTGGGGCCCTGTGTCCTATTCTTGTAACCGCCCCTTCAGGTGTGTTAACTTGTCGGTTTAGCAGTCTGTCAGTATCCCACGCCTTGTGCGTGACTTAGACCTATGGCTGGAAAAGCTGTCGCAGAAGGTAGTGCCGCTGAAAAAGCGAAAGTTCCTAGTGGCCACCCATCGACTCTCGCGCTCGTGCGGCTATGCGTCGCAGCCTGGCTGATCCCCGGACTGGGTCACCTGCTGGTGCGCAAGAGATGGCGGGCGCTGATCCTTTTCGCCTCGATCATGATCATGTTCGTCCTGGGCCTGGCGATGCAAGGGCAGTTCTTCTTGGCCAGTTCCGTCTCTTATCTTGAAGCCCTGGGCCACTACGGCGAGCTGTGCGTGGGCCTGGCGATGCCCACTGCGAAGTTCTTCGGCTACGGAGGGGGCGACCCGTTCTTCGTCAGTTCTGACTTTGGCACCGCCTATCTGGTGGCCGCAGGCATGCTCAACGTGCTTGCAGTCCTCGATTGCTTCGACATCGCGATGAGAAGAAAGGCTTAAAAGCAGGATTCAGGAGTCAGGATTCAGGAGGTGCGAATCCTGAGCCAGCCGTGAGAACGTGAAGCTTGCTGGCGCGCTCTCTCGAGATTTGTTACGCGGCAATCGCCACCGTATGTCCTGACTCCTGAATCCTGACTCCTGAATCCTGTTTTTTATGGCTTTGACACACTTTCCTGCTCTCGTTATATTCTCCTTCCTGGTCTCTGTAGTGTTCGGAGTGCTGGCCAAGGATACGCCCCGCGAGCGGTTTGTTTACGGCGCGAAGGTTTTCGGCGCATTTGTGGGCACCGCGGTCGTGCTGGGCTGGTTGATGTACTTCTTCCCCAGGTAGTTTTGGCCCGATGCAGACCTATACACAGATAGCCTTTAACGGCGCCATGGCGCTGCTCATGGGGTTGTTGATCGGCGTCGAGCGGGAGCATGCCCACAAGGATCTCCCCTGGTTCGCGGGGATTCGGACTTTCCCTCTTATCACCCTTTTCGGTTTTCTTTGCGCTCTGGCGGCACAGTCGGGCGAGAAGTGGATGCTGCCCGTGGGGTTGGCAGGGGTCAGCGCCGTTGCAGTGGTAGCCTATCTTGTGAGGTGCCAGGGGCCGAACAAGGGCGCCACGACGGAGTTCATGGCGCTGTTGGCGTACGTCTTCGGTGCGCTGTCTGCGTCGGGATACGTTATCCCGGCGGCCATCTTCGCCGTCGTGACGACCCTGCTGCTTTCCATCAAAGCCCCGCTGCACCATTTGGCGGAAGCCATTCAGGAAGATGAGATTTACGCCATCCTGAAGTTCGGGGTGGTCAGCGTGATTATTTTGCCTCTCCTGCCCGACCGCACCTTTGGGCCGTTCCAGGTGCTGAACCCCCGCCTCATCTGGTGGGTGGTGGTGCTGATCTCGGCGCTGAGCATGATAGGCTACGTTCTGATGCGATTCCTGGGGGCAAGGCAGGGAATTGCCGTCACGGGGTTGCTGGGCGGAATCGCCTCGAGCACCGCGGCCACTTTCGGCCTTTCCAACCAGGCGCGCAGGGAAGGGGAATCTCTCGCCAGGTATTTCGCGCTGGGCATCACCATTGCCTCCACGATTATGTTCATTCGCATGTACATCATTGCCGTGGTGGTTGATCATGGCCTGGCAAAGACATTAGCTCTGCCCATGGCCGTTCCATTCGTGTTGGGCACTGGAATCGCCGTCTTTCTTTGGGAGCGAAGGACCAGTGAACGAGAGGCGGCGCTGCACGTGAAGAATCCCATGGACCTGTGGAGCGCCATCAAGTTTGCGGTGATCTTTGCGGTGGTGATGTTTGCCTCGAAGGCCGGCTACGAGTACTTCGGAACTTCGGGGATCTATGTGACTAGTGTTCTCGCGGGCTTGGTGAACCCCGACGCTTTCATCATCTCCGCCGCGCAACTTGCTTCCGTGAAGACTCTCGCGCCTGGTACGGCCAACGCCGCTATTATTGCCTCGTGCGCCAGCAACACCCTTGCCAAGGGAGGAATCGCCGTAATGTCAGGCGGGCGCCCACTCGGCCGTGTCATCATTCCCATCTTTGCCGCGCTGACTCTTGCCTCAATCGCAGTCTGCTTTTGGGCAGCCCGGTAACGCAGATCTGCCATTCCCTCTGCGGATGAACAACCCTCTCCCTTGGGGAGAGGGTGTCGCACGACGGCGCTCTCACCAGCCGTCGTGCGACGGGTGAGGGGTTATTTCCATGCTTCCAAGGCGGGGTCTGATTCGCGGAGGTCGGCGAAAGACCCCTCACCCGTCCCGCTCCGGCTGATGAAAACGCCGGCAGCGGGCCACCCTCTCCCCAAGGGAGAGGGCTATACGGTGAAGGAGAGGGCTATTCATTTGGTATGTTGAAGAACGTGAGGTAAGGTTCGCCTTTTGACTCGCGCAACAGCAGCAGCGCCAATTCGCGGGCGTGATAGTCGCCCCACATGGAAGATTCTCCGCACGGAATCTGGCGGCCGGATGGGATGTGGTCCCAACCGCGCGGGCGATGGTAGGTGGAGTGAAGGATCAAACCTTGGTGTTGCGCTTGGGTAGAAAGATACGGCTCCGCAAAGAGCGTATTCGCGATGGTGAGGGCAGCTTGTTTATAACGATTTCCCCGCTCCGCGCCTTCGCGTTGTGCTTCGAGGTACTTCCCCAGCCGCCAGAGTCCCTGCGCGGCAATGGCTGCTGCTGAACTATCCACCGGCTCGAAGTCGTTGAACGGATCGCTCGGCCTATTTCCCCAGTCTCCCAGCTTCGCGAGTTGCGGCGCGCCGGTATCCCAGTACGGGATGCCGTCCTGGGCGGCCTGCTCGAGGTAGTAGTCGCAGGTTGCTCGAGCGGCGCGGAGCATCATGCTCTCCACCTTCTCGCGTCCGCCCAGCGGTTCCAACTCCGCCTCAGAAAGCGTTTGGAGGAACTCGAGTTCTTCAGCGTAGCCGCACATGATCCAGGCCAGGCCGCGCGTCCAGGTGGTGAAAGGCGAATAGCCCTGCTGTGTCGAGGGGCAGCGGTACGTGCCGTCGTTCATGTTGAAAATCGACTCGTGCGCCACACGTCCGGGCACGTCGTACACGTCGCGCCCTTCGCCGTAATAGACGGGGAACTCCGCCGTCACGGCGGCGTGATGCACCAGGCGTTCCAAGAGCGAAATGCGCCGGTCGTTCTCGCCTGCCAGCACATGTCCCAGGCGGTGCGCGAGGGCCAGCGAGCGCAAGGAGCGGATGGTGTCCGCGAAAAGCGAATGGGGGCCGTTGAAGGAGTAGATGAAGCCGCGGCCATCGTGGATTTGGGACCAACGCGCCGCCTGCACGGCCCCGCTCACCTTGAGCGCCAGGGCGTAGAAGCGCCGCTCGTCCACGCCGGCCGCAAGCTTTCCTTCCTTCGCGAGGCGCAGCAGGTTGCCGTAAGTGCTGACGCAGTTGAATCCGTGGTCGTGTACGCCGGTGTGGGTTAGGTGCGGGGTCAGGCGCTCGAGGGTGTTCCGGCGGCCGTAGTCGAGAAACCACTCTTCGCCCGTTGCGTCGTATTGCAGGAGCGCCGAGCCGTACATGAATCCCTGTGTCCAGTCGGTCCAGGCGCGCGCCGTGTAGACGCCCTCGACCGTCACGGCAGGCGAGCCGCACGACGGGTCAAAGGTCTTTTCGATGGCGCGGACTTTTCCGGCGGAGATCTCGAAAAGGCGTTCAATTCGAGGCCGGATTTTTTCGCGCGTGAGTTCTGGGTTGATGCGGATCATGATTCTTGCCTTAAAGATGCAGATGCCAAGGCCGTGAGGCCGCGGCCCGAGTTTCTATATTCCCGGGAGCGCGGGCTTCCAGCCCGCATTTCGCATCTGGGCAAGCGGGCTGGAAGCCCGCGCTCCCAGGCTTTCCGGGCATGAAATGGCCACGGACTCACAAATGTAGAAACTCCAGGGAAAGGCTGTGCCTTTCCGGGCAGGGCGGCAGAGCCGCACGTTCCGAGCCAGCACTATGCAGAAGCTCCAGCCGCGGACCTTAAGGGCAGGTCCGCGCTATCCGGGTTAAAGCCGCCGCACGTGAAATCCACCGTCCACGTTGATGACCTCGCCCGTGGAAAAGGGCAGGCGGCCCTCGGCGATGGCCGCCACGGCGCGGCCCACGTCTTCGGGCGTTCCCCAGCGAGCGAGGGGCGTCAGGCCCCCGGCAATCATGGCATCGTACTTGTCTTTCACCGGGCCTGTCATGTCTGTCAGCACGATGCCGGGACGGATTTCGTACACGTTGATTCCGTACTCGGCCAGTCGCGCGGCAAAGAGCTGCGTCATCATGGAGAGCGCGGCCTTGCTCATGCAGTAATCGCCGCGGTTGACACTGGGGGCATAGGCGGAGACGGAAGAAATATTGATGATCTTCGGCCTGAGGCTTTTCTCCGGCCGGGCGCCTAAACCTCGAACCCAGATCTTGGCGACCGCCTGGGTGAGGAAGTAGGGCCCGCGCACATTGGTGCTCATCAGCCGGTCAAAGCTCTCTTCGCCTGCTTGAAGTATGTCAACTCTCGCGGATGGGGCGATGCCGGCGTTGTTAACCAGAAGATCGATCCAACTGAAGCGTTCCTGAACGGCCCGCAGCAGGCCGGCGCGATCCGTGGCGCTCGAGATATCCGCTTGGAAAATTCCGAAGCGCGGCGCCAGCCGGGTGGGTGAGGCAGCAAGCGCCTCCTCGCACAGCTTTGCGGATTCGAGGGCCAACTCGCGGTTTTGGACGTAGTTGATGGCGACGCTGAAACCAAGGCGCGCCAACTCAATTGCAATGCCGCGCCCGATTCCGCGCGAGGCGCCGGTGATGAGGGCAACGGGCGGGAGTGTCTCCGCAGCAGCACCCGGTTGCTCAGCCTTGCGAGCGGCTGGCCGGGAGGGCTTATCAACTTGCTCCCCTGCCGCCGAGGGTTTTGCAATTTCCGCTTTCCTCGCTTGTATTTCCTTTGCCTCCGGCCGCCCTTTATAGAATGGGTCGAGCGGATAACATCCCGAGACGAGCCCCTGCCGCGGGCCATTAGTGCAGTCGCTGAAGGTTCGGCAGATTTTCTTCCGGTCCAGCCGGCCTTTCTCGAGGACGTCAGCGGGCAACTCTGGGTAGGCTAGCATCATCCGGCCCAGACCCACGAAGTCCGTCCACCCCGCCCTTACCACCGCTTGCGCGAAGTGCGGGAAGTAGTCCTGAAAGTACGTGCCGCCTGTGGATATAAAAACCAGGTCGGGTACGGTAGCCTTTAGTTCCGCGGCCGCCGCCCACATCCGGACCGCGCCCTCGAGCGGGTCTTCCGGAGGCAGGTAAGCGTCGCAAGGCGGGAAGAGGGCCGGCCGTTGCAAATGCGGGGAGTAATAGGGGCTGCCGGCGCTGATGTTCACCAGGCGCACATTCAATGAACCAAGCAGAACCAGCACACGCCTCGCTTCTGTAAGGTCAGAGCGAGCCGGGTTCTTCGCGTCCACGCCAAAGCCCCAGGTGTAAGGCAGTTGGCCGTGAGTACTAACCGGCACACCCCGCTTGGTTTGAGCGTCCGGCACGAAGGGAACAGAGTCGTAAGCGCTGAGGCGGACCCCGATCTCGAGCGCGGGGGCCGAGGACCGAACGGCCTCCACCATCCCGCGCAAAAAGCGGGTGCGATTCTCAAATGAACCCCCATAGGGACCGGGGCGATGAAAAGCGCTCAAGAGTTCGTGACCGAGGTAGCCGTGGCAGTGCTTCAAATCTACAAAATCGAAGCCGCTCTCCTGGGCCAGACGCGCGGCACTGCCGAAAGCGTGTACGATGCGGACAAGCTCGTCATCAGATACCGCCGCTACGTTGGCGGAGGCGGGGTAGCGGAAATCCAAAATCGGATGGTGATAGGCAATGATGGGTTCCAGACGCGCTTCCTCGCGCGGCCGGCAGAAACGTCCGGAGTGAGTAAGTTGCAGGCCGATGACAAGGTCCGCGCTCTCACCGAAGCGTTCGCGGTGGGCCTCGACCATCTGGCGGCGCAACTCGGCCAGAGCAGGCGCGGTTTGCTCGTTCAAAAGCAGTTGGTGAGGGTTGGCCCGCGCCTCGGGAAGCACCGCTACGGCCTCGCATCCCCAAATCAGCTTGGCGCCGCTTCGCGCGAAGCGCATCCAGCGCCGGCGGGTTAGCTCCGAAGGCGCGCCGTCCGGCTGGGCGTCCCAGCCTTCCATGGGCTGCACGGCAAAGCGGTTTCCGACGCGACGCTCTCCCTTCAGCCAGGGCACTATGATGGGGTCGGCGAGAGGCGAGCGTGGGGCGGAGAGAATCGCGGCGTCTACGGGGATGTCCCATCCCAGGCGCTTGAGATGGCTGGCCAGTTCCAGCGAGGTACGAAAACTCGCTACGCGAGGATAAGGGTGTTCGGGCATGCGCGTAAGATAATAGCACGGAGAAACAAGGCAGAAAGCAGAAAGCAGAAGGCAGAAGGCAGAACCACAGCCATCCCTCCCGCGAAATCTGTGTGACCATGCCTAGACTCTGTCATTCCGAGCCCTTCGCTGTCATCCTGAGCGAAGCGAAGAGCCTGTCCTGAACGAAGTGAAGGAATCTCGCTTTGAATGTTTTAAAGGCAGTGCAAGATTCCTCGTCGCCTACAACTCCTCGGAATGACAGACTAATTGAGTTCTTGGACTGAGGATCCACTGGACCGGTCCGCGTTAGCTCCTGCCATCTGCCTACCTTCCGACGTGCCCACAGCAATCTCGCCGGGGAAAAATTGCATCAATACTGGGGACGCTCTCCGAAGTTCAAACGGTTTTTGGAACTTTTCGCAGTTGCCACGGGAATCTCAAACGGGGGAGTCATGAAACGGTAGTGTATCGGGCCGAAATCCTTTACAATACTAGGCACCTCTGGTAGGTCATTGGAGGCTGTGAGTAGTCCAGCCGCAGAACAGCGCTAAAAGACTTGATCAGACAAGCTGGGTCATGGGAGGAAGCATGAGAAAGGCACAGGCAATAGGGGTACGAGCGGCATTGGTGTGCGCATTTGTTGTTTCATTCGCTTTGATCTCTAAAGGGCAACAAGGTGAGGTTGTGCCGGCTCGGGTCACGCAAGCTGTGGACCCGGAGAATCGCGTTACGCTGCGGGGGAACACGCACCCGCTGGCGCGTCCCGACTTCGACCAAGGTGCGGCGCCCGACAGTCAGGCCACCGAACGCCTGTTGCTGGTCCTGAAGCGCTCGACGGAGCAGGAAACGGCGCTGCGGAAACTGCTCGACGCACAGCAGACCAAGTCCTCGGCCAATTACCATATGTGGCTCACGCCTGAGCAGTTTGGCCAGCAGTTCGGCCCTGCCGATTCGGATATTCAGGCCGTGACGAATTGGCTAACGTCACAAGGCTTCCAAGTCAATCGTGTGGCAGCAGGCCGCACGGTAATTGAGTTCTCGGGCACGGCGGGCACCGTCCTCCAAGCGCTCCACACCCAGATTCACAGATACGAGGTAAACGGTAAGGAACACTGGGCCAACGCGAGCGATCCGCAGATTCCTGCCGCCCTAACGCCGGTAGTTGCCGGGTTTGCCTCGCTGAACAATTTCCCCAGGAAGCCGATGCATCACGGCCTTGCTGCCTATACCAAATCGACATCCACGGGGCAGGTGAAGCCATCGCTCACGGTTACTAGCGGCGGAGTGACCTACTACGCCCTGGGCCCGGCGGATTTCGCCACGATTTACAATGTTCCGAACTGGAGTTCCTTCACTGGCGGCACGGGGCAGACGATTGCCGTGGTGGGCGAGACTAATATCAACCCCCAGGATGTGGACGACTTCCGGACCTTGTTTGGAATCAAGCCGCAGTCGCTGCCGGCTAACGCCCCATGCCCCGCCGTCTCGACCACGCATCCCATTCCCATCGGCATCTGCGTGAATGGCCCTGACCCGGGGATCATCCCACCCGCGATTTCGGAAGACGAGAGTGAGGCTGACCTCGACGTCGAATGGAGCGGCGCGGTCGCACCGGCTGCCACCATTGCCTTTGTCGTTTCGGAAACCACTGAGGTTACGGCCGGGATCGATCTCTCAGCCCTTTACATCATTGACAACAACCTGGCGCCGGTCATGACGGAAAGCTACGGCGGTTGCGAGGCTGCGCTCGGCAACGGAGGCAATGCTTTTTACTACACCTTGTGGGAACAGGGGGCAGCGGAGGGAATCACCATCCTCGAGGCGGCGGGCGATGAAGGCTCCGCGGCTTGTGACATTTTTGCGAGCACCGGCGTCGGCGCGGCTCAATACGGCTTGAACGTGGTTGGAAACGCTTCCACGCCCTTTAACGTGGCGGTGGGCGGCACGGACTTCAACGATGTGAGCACCTGGTCGACCTACTGGTCTTCGGCAAACAACTCGACCACCCTTTCCTCCGCCATGTCGTATATCCCCGAAATGGCCTGGAATGATACCTGCGCCAATTCAGGGTCAGTGAATGGCTGCTCATCTGGAGTGTCCGACACCGGCTCGGACCTGAGCGGCGGAGGCGGCGGAGAAAGTAATTGCTCCTCATCCACAACCATCACTACTGTTGGAGGTACGGAGACACAGTGCGTTTCCGGGAACCCCAAGCCTTCGTGGCAGTCGGGTACCGGGGTGCCCAACGATCAAGAACGTGATCTTCCGGATGTCTCGCTGTATGCGGGCGACGGCTATACCAACAGTTTCTACGTGCTTTGCGAAGCCGATTCGCTTCCGGCCGGCACAAGTTCCTGCGTCGAGAGCAATGGGAGCGCGAACTTCATGGGAGCAGGGGGCACCTCCGCTTCGGTGCAGGCTTTTGGCGGCATCATGGCGCTGGTCAATCAGAAGTACGGCTCACAGGGAGTCGCGAATTACGTCCTGTACCCGCTGGCGGCAAAGACCGGCGCGAGTTGCGCCTCGACCGCGGCTATGGCTCCCAAGGCCAGCAGTTCGAGCTGCGTCTTCTACGACACGCAGACCGGCAACAACTCCGTAGCCTGCGTTGCTGACTCACCCAACTGCAGCGATCAAACGGTTACCGGCACCGGATATGGCATCCTCGTCAACAACGCCAATCAAGCGGCTTGGACAACCAACGCCGGCTTTGACCTGGCCACCGGGTTGGGCACGGTGAATGCGGCGAACCTGGTCTCTCAGTGGAATACGGTCAGCTTCACTCCGACGACCACCACGCTCACCCTAACGGCACCCGCGGGTTACAAATTGACCAACATCCCCCATGGCCAGCCGGTGAGTATTGCAGTCAGTGTCAGTCCTTCAGCTTCCACGGGCGATGTCTCGTTGCTCGGTGGGCCGGCCGGCTACAACCCCTCGTGCGCGTCCACTCCCTGCAATCTAGGCATTGATTTCGCTACTTTGACCGGTGGTTCCGTCTCTGGGACCACCACCATGCTGCCTGGCGGGACCTATAATGTAACGGCGCGCTATGCGGGCGACGGAACCCACGCTGCGAGCACTTCTTCGCCGGTCCCAGTCACTGTGGCTGCGGAGAACAGCAATACGTTCCTGGTGTTGGCTGAGGAAGACTGCAGTGGGAATGTTACCTATGTCACCTCAGGGACTTTCGTCTATGGGAATACCATAAGTTGTTCCGGTGTTTTTTACAGTCAATATTGGTTGGTCATGAATGTGACCAACGGCACGGGCAGCCTTAATGCTGCCGATCCCTACGGGGTGGCGGGCGCGTGCTTTGAGAGCCCTGCGTACCAATGTCCTAACGGGCAGGTGACGGTGCTCCTCAACGGAAGCAAGATGCCGCCTACTACGGACGTTGGCGCGCCGTCGAGTTACAACGGGACATACAATTTGAACAGCCAAGGGACCGCTGAAGATCAGTTCATCCAACTTCCCGTGGGGACGACTGGGACGGACTCCCTGGTTGCCACCTATGAACCTTCTCCGGACTCACCGAACAACAGCTACAATACGAGCACGTCTAACCCAGTTGGGGTTTCGATCACTAAAGCGACAACCGTTACCAGCGTTACTGCTACTCCGTCAAACGTCGCCTCGGGCGCTACCGTATCCTTGTCCGCCACCGTGAACACCAGCAGCCTGGGACTTGCGCCGGCGGGCAGCGTGGGATTCTTCAACGGAAATAGTCAGATCAGCGGCACGCCGGCTTACACCTATGTGCCTGGGTCGCTCGCGGGCCCTGCTTCGCTGACCGCAACCCTATCGACATCTTTCACGGCCAACGCCAGTATCACCGCTCAATACAGCGGCGATGTCAATTACGGCAATTCGACTTCGGCGGCGGCCACGGTAACTATCACGGCCAACCCCGACTTTGGATTAGCTGCCTCACCAACCAGCTTTACGATTACGTCACCGGGCCAGTCCGGGAGCACAACCGTCTCGGCAAGCGCTGTCAACGGCTTTTCCGGTACAGTGAGCATCGTTTGCGCGCTGCCAGCGTCGCTCACTTACAGCACTTGCACCCTGAGCACCGCCACTCTTACGCCGGGCGGCACCGGTGCGCAATTGACCCTGGCCACCACGGCCCCCTCGGCTGCCTTCCGCCTGCCCGACCGTCCCCGCTGGTTCCTGCCCGGCGCAGGTCTTCTGCTGATTGCTTGGATCCTCTTGTTGCTAGCGGCGGGGAAGCACCGCCGGGTGAAGCTGGCCTTCGGCTTGCTCGTCTTCGCGATGCTCGCAACAGCTTTCGTCGCCTGCGGTGGCGGAGGCGGCAGCACGGGCCCTGGTCAGGGCAACCCCGGCACTCCCACGGGCAGTTACACCATCACCGTAACGGGCACCAGTACGGTCAGTGGCGCCAGTGTCTCACACACGCTCAATATCCCGGTGAGCGTGCAGTAAAGCAATCGTCAGTTCTTGGGGGCGGCCACGACGGCCGCCCCGACGCCGCACGCAGCTCGAATCGGGCGGTGTAGGGGTAGGGCTTGCCCTGCCCGCCTGCCGCTGGCCCGGCGAAAGGGGACGGCAAGCCGTCCCCCTACATTGCCTGCCATTACCGACGGATTCGGGCCAATCGTATCATCCTTGAACCCGCGGTGTGCCTGGGTTATCATCTCAAGAATCAGCACGGTTAAGAGGGGCTCTTCGAAGGTGGTTGCGTCTGACGCAACGAGTGCGCGCGGAGTCGTTGCCTGAGCGGCACTCGACAGCCAGGTGGAGGTGCGACGATGCTTGCTGATCAACGAACAGAAAGGGAACGCGAGTTTCTGCGGCGTGGTTTTTCCCGCCGCGATTTCACACGTATCTCGCTGCTGCTGGGCGCCGCAGCCGCCTTGCCGTTTTACAACGAATCGGCTTTGGCGCAATTATCCGACATCGGCCCTATACCGCCCGGCGCGACAAAGCTGAACGCCAACGAGAACCCCATGGGCCCGTGCGCGGAAGCCGCCGAGGCCATTCACAATGTGGTGCAGAAGTGCGGGCGTTACATGTACCAGGAAGGTCTCAAGATGGCCCAGACCCTGGCGGAGCAGGAGGGCCTCCAGCCCTCTTACGCGATGGCCTTCCCGGGTTCGAGCGACCCGTTGCACCGCGCCGTGCTGGCCCATACTTCTCCCACACGGCCGCTCGTGATCGCCGATCCAAGCTACGAGGCGCCCGAGAAAGCGGCCGGTTTCATCGGCGCGCCGGTCATCCACGTCCCGTTGCGTCCGGACTATTCGCATGACGTGAAGGCCATGGCGGCGGCTTCGCCCGACGCCGGGCTCATTTACGTTTGCAATCCGAATAACCCTACGGGAACTATTACCGCGAAGTCGGATATCGAATGGCTGGTGGCCAACAAGCCCGTCGGCTCGGTGGTGATGATCGACGAGGCTTACATTCACATCAGTGGGGAACCTTCCTCGGTGGGATTGGTCGCCGCGGATAAGGACGTCATCATGCTGCGGACCTTTTCCAAGATCTACGGCATGGCGGGGCTTCGCGCCGGAGCGGCGCTCGGACGCCCCGATCTCGTGACGAAACTGAAAGAATACGGCATGCCGACGATGCCTGTCACAGCTATGGTGGGCGCCACAGCCAGCCTCTGCTCCAAAAATGTGGTCCCCGAGCGCCGCAAGATTATCGCCGACATTCGAAACGACGTTTTCGATTGGATGACCCGGAAGAATTACTCTTTCATTCCGTCGGTTTCGAACAAGTTCATGGTGGATGTGAAGCGTCCGGGGCAGGAATTCGTGGCGGCCATGGCGAAGGAAAATGTCTACATTGGGCGAGTCTGGCCCGTTTGGCCAACGCGTGTCCGCGTCACCGTAGGCTCGCGTGAGGATATGGAGAAGTTCAAGACGGCGTTCGAGAAGGTGATGAACGCATAAGCCGTCCGTTGTCGGTAGTCCGTTGTCAGTTGCTATCGGCACCCATTTTCCGCAATGGCTTACGGTTTGACCCCGCGAGTCCGGGAATTCGAGACCACGGACCACGGACAACGGACGACTGACTACTGCCTTGGCAGCGCAAACGCCACGTACTTCCCACCCGATGGCGAACCCCACTTGCCCCCGCCGGCCGCGATCAGCACGTACTGTCTGCCGTTGACTTCATAGGTTGCCGGGGTGGCGTTCCCGGCGGCGGGCAGCACGGTATCCCACAGCAACTCGCCGGTAGCTTTATCGAAAGCATGAAACTTTCGGTCATGGTTTGTGGCGGCGATAAACAGAAGCCCGCCCGCGGTCACGAGCGGCCCGCCATAGTTCTCGCTGCCTGTGTTGGCCATTCCTTTTGCGACAAGTTCGGGAAACTCGCCAAAGGGTCTTTTCCAGACGTAAGCGCCCGTATTGAGATCGATGGCGTTGAGCGTTCCCCAGGGGGGCGCGATGGCGGGATACCCTTCCGGATCGAGGAATTTGTTATACCCATCGTGCGTATACTTAAGAGGTTTCGGTAACTGCTCAGTTAAAGGTGCCGCAAACTCAATGTCTTTGCCCGTGGCCAGAAAAACGGCCATCGCCTCGATGAGGTTCCTTCTGAGGTAGGCGAAGCTGGGCATGCGGCCGCGGCCCTCCCGAATGACCTTGGCAATCTCCTCCTGCTTGTACTTCTTTCCCAAGTCGATCAGAGACGGGAACTCCGGTGGCGTGCCCCGCATGTCGGAACGGTGGCAATTGGCGCAATTGGCGGCATAAACCTGCCGGGTGCTCGCCAGATCCGATGTTCCGGGTCGGAGCACGAGCCTCAGGATCCAGGCCATTTCGTTCGAGTTCACATACAGCCATCCGGTTTCCGGATCGAACGCCGGCCCGCCCCATTCGCCGCCGCCGTCGAAGCCCGGGAAAACCACCGTGCCTTCGAGGCTGGGCGGCGTGAACTGGCCGCCGCTGCGAAGCCTTGCCAACTGTTCGAGCACGGCCTGGTGCGCCGCCGGTGTGCGCGTGGTGATGAGGTCGGGCGTGAGCATCTGGCGCGCGAACGGCGCGGGACTCAGGGGAAACGGCTGCGTCGCCGCCGCCACCTCGCCATCGACATCCGAGGCGGGCACGGGCCGGTATTGGATGGGGAAGAGCGGCCGCCCGGTCTCGCGCTCGAAGACGAACACGAAGCCAGACTTGGTGATTTGCGCCACCGCATCGATCGGCCGGCCATCTCGTTTCACGGTGACAAGCGCCGGCGCGGCAGGGAAGTCGCGATCCCACAGATCGTGCTTGACGCCTTGAAAATGCCAGACGCGCTCTCCCGTGTCAGCTTTGAGAGCGAGCACGCAGTTGGCGAAGAGGTCGTCGCCCAGCCGGTTGGCGCCGTAAAAATCGAAGGAGGCGGAACCGGTGGCCGCGAACACCCAGCCGCGCTTCATGTCCAGGCTCATTCCGGCCCAATCGTTAACGCCCCCGGTGTAAGTCCAAGCGTCCTTCGGCCAAGTCTCGTACCCGAATTCACCAGGATGAGGAATGGTGTGAAACGTCCAGCGAATCTTTCCGGTGCGAACGTCGAAAGCGCGAATATCGCCGGGAGATGCGGGCAAGTCTTCGCTGACGATGCTGCCCAGAATCAGCAGGTCCTTGTACACCACGCCCGGGGAAGTGGCGGAAATGGATTGCAGCTTGGGGTCGCGGCCAAGCCCTTCGCGTAAGTCCACTCGCCCGGAGCCGCCGAAACTGGCGATGGGCTTGCCGCTCGCCGCGTCAATGGCGTAGAGATACTGCTGGGCAACCAGAAATACCCTGCGATCGTTCCCCTCTTCCCAGTAGCTGACGCCTCGGTTGCGAAGCTTGGTTGCGCCCGGCTCGCCTTGATTGGGGTCGAAGTTCCATCGCAATTGCCCAGTGGCCGCATCGAGTGCGACTAAGCGCAGCTTGGGCGTGGTGGCAAACAACGTGCCATGCTCCACGATGGGATTGCACTCCATCTCCGACTCGGGAAATGCATCGCCGGAATCGTAAGTCCAGGCAACCGCCAGATTGCGGACGTTGTCGCGATTGATTTGGCGAAGGGTTGAATAATGGATGTTGTCCGGACTTCCGCCGTAGACTTTCCAACCACTGTAGTCCGATGAGGTGATTGAGCCCTGGCCAGATAACGTTAAGTGGACCACTAGAAGTAAGGCAGGCAGCAAAGCGAGCTTCCGGCGATGATTTGGCATTCTCTCCGCCCAGGCCCGTCAGGGCCGATAGAATGTGGCCCACGGCAAAAGCCGTGAGTAAATGAGGCCGCACTGCCGAGGAAGCCCCGCAGGGGCGACAGAATCCTCGCGTCAGACCACGAATCGTGAGTCAAACTCGATTCCATGCTTCTTCAGGAGCGCCACGACTTCGTCCTGATAACTCTTCTCACGATGATGCTCCTTCTCTTCCCAATTCTCAGGTTGTTAGCTGGTGTCTCTTATCTATCACCCAGAGCGCAACAACGCTACAAGAATCTCGCGGAGCGTCTTCTTTATGTCGCCCCTGACGGGGCTTGCTTCCGTCCCCTGCTCTAACCCACGGCTCTCGCCGTGGGCCACAATCTATCGGCCCTGCCGGGCCTTGCCCGCGGTGCGTGAATTCTAGTACGGCTGACACCGCAGGTCCTATCCGACACGCCGCCGGCAGATTGCGTAGACCGAAGGCGCGCAGTAATCCAGCAAGCGGGGGGAGAGAAGCGACTTGAGGACGGGTCTGGGCAGCCGCCCTGCGTACTTCATGCGCAAGAACTCGCGCGTGAGGCATTCCACATCAGTAAAGCGTTCGCCGAGCAAGGCGAGCAGCTCCTCGCGGCCAAATCCGACGTGCGCGCCTTCTTCGTTCTTGAACCGGCCCGTAAGCCGCGCCCGCCAGTCGATCAGGTTCCAGGTGATTTTCTGCCAGGTGGTGGCATCGAAGGATCCCACGTAGCCGACAATGCGATGGCGATTCGGCACGCCTACATAAAACGGCGCCCCGGGGCGAAGCACACGGCGCACCTCCTCGAGCGCGGCGCGGGCGTCAGTAACGTGCTCGAGCGAGTGAAAGGCGGCGGCGAAATCGAACCAGAGGTCGCGAAAAGGCAGGCGCAACGCGTCCGCGCGCGCCACGCAGCCCTCGGCGCGGGCCAGCGGCGAAAAGCGCGAGTCCAAGTCTATTCCCACGACCTCACTCGTCTGAAATGCCCGCCGCAGGTAGACTGTTTCGTCGCCGTTCCCGCATCCCACAACCAGCCCGCGGCATCCGGCGCGCTCTTTGAGTAAGGGCTCCAGCCGGCGGCGGCAATGCTCGACCATGGCGTGCACGGGGACTGTGTTTGGATCGGTCACCGGCTCGAGACTCCACCTCGTGGGCGCTGACCTGAATATACACTGCGTCGCCACAGTCTTTCCAGGACTACGAGGTGGGCCGGCGGGGAAGCGTCACGGAATTCCCCTTGACATCCCTGGCCGCCTTACTCAACATGCACTATTGGTCATCATACATCTGAATCCAGGAGACGCCGCGCGTTAAACCTGCGCTGTCTCCGCGAGGAAAGAACATGGACAGATTCGTTGATGTGCAGAGTATTTCTTCCGGGCGCAGACGGTTCCTGCGAGTCCTGGCAGGTCTGGGATTTGTTCACGGCGCGATGGGCGCATTGAGAATTGATGCCAGCGACCTCTTGCCGAATCCCATCGGATACGCCACGATTGCGTGGCCCCAGAAGGAGTTCGCCCACGCGCTTGACACCATCTCGCATTTGGGCTTTCGTGGCGTGCAGATGTTAGGCTGGGTGCGCGAGGCTTACGCAGGCTCGAAGACGCAGGAACTCAAACAACAGCTTGCCGTGCTGAAATTGAAACCGGTGGCGCTTTCCTGCTCGGCTGCGCGCCTGGCCCCGGGACAGCATGGAAATGAGACGGTCGAGGTGCGCAGTTATGCTGAGTTCTTCTCTCGCCTCGGCGGGACCTTCTTACAGGTGACCGATGGAGGCAATCCCACGAAGGAGTATTCAGCGGAAGACATAAAATCTCTCGGCGCGCGCATGAATGCCGTTGGAAAGACGGCACAGGATTTTGGATTGACTCTCGGCTACCATCCCCACTTCGGCACCATTGGAGAAACTCGCCAGGGCTTGGGCCGCATGCTCGAAGCCACGGACCCGCGATACGTGAAGCTGATTGCCGATGTCGCGCACATGGCGCTGGGCGGCTCAGACCCTGCCGAGGTCATTCGGACTTACGGCCAACGGTTGTGCTTTCTGCACCTCAAGGACACTCGCAAAGAAGTGGCTGCGGTGGCGCGGCAGGATCGCAATCGCGTGGAAGCCATGGGTCCGCCGTTTTGCGAAATCGGGTTGGGCGTGGTCAATTACGACGCCGTGGTCCAAGCTTTGCGCGCCATCCAATTCACAGGCTGGGGAATCGTCGAGTTGGATACCGGCAATTCAACCCTGGGCGGCCCCGACGCTGCCGCGGCTGCGAATCGCGATGCCTTGCGAAAACTCGGTTTCAACGTGTGAGAATGCTCTGCGCCTTGACAACATCCGCAGGTGAATGTTAGAAAACTTGAGTGGCCACCTTGGCGCTATCGTCTAGGGGTTAGGACGTCAGATTCTCAATCTGAAAACCCGGGTTCGATTCCCGGTAGCGCTACCAAATCTTAGAGTTAGCAAGTAATCCTAACAAATTGAAGTAATTAGGAGAAGGTCACGGCGATTCTGTCTCGTCTGTCGAATTCTCTACAGTCTCCGTCTTCCCCTGTAAAAGTGGACACCAAATGGACACCACGAAAGGAGAAAAAAACTCTTTCGGGAGGCGGGGCGTGTAAACTGATGACCGGCACCACTTTTATTTGATGGCGCGCGGTTCCTCAAAGTGAGCACGTCGGCCATCAGATGGTTTTTTTCACGTTAAAAGCGTGAGTTGCTTGGAGTTGGCGGTTGACCCCCAGGCGTGTGGCGACCGAGCAGAGAGCACAATCTCAGCGCCACTAACGACACGCGTCACTGAATCGTGAGTTTACCTTGATCCAGGCCGCAAAGAGTTTTTTCGGTATCCCGCAAGGTCTCAA
>JBEKLY010000156.1:0-17784 GCA_050010015.1 Terriglobia bacterium | reverse complement strand
GCCAAGAGCGAGTTCCTGGCCAACATGAGCCACGAGATTCGCACGCCCATGAACGGCGTGCTGGGCATGACGGAATTAGCGCTGGACACCGATCTGAGCGCCGAGCAGCGGGGATATCTGGAGATGGCCCAGACCTCCGCTTATAACCTGTTGACCGTCGTCAATGACATTCTGGATTTTTCCAAGATCGAGGCGGGCAAGCTGGAATTGGAGTGCATTGAATTCAAATTGCGCGGCAGCCTTGAACCGACCATCAAGACCCTGGCCGTACGCGCTCACCAGCAGGGCCTGGAATTGAACTACCGCGTGGATCGCGATGTGCCCGAGAGTGTGGTGGGCGATCCCGGCCGGCTGCGACAGGTCCTGATCAACTTGTTGGCTAATGCCTTGAAGTTTACCGAAACCGGCGAGGTCAACATTCGAGTCGCGCAGGAACGGGCGGAGCGGGATGGCACCTACTTACACTTCAGCGTGCAGGACACCGGGATCGGCATCCCCAGCGATAAACAGGCCGTGATTTTCGATTCCTTCATCCAGGTTGACGGCTCCGCCGGGCGCCATTACCAGGGCACGGGCCTCGGCTTGACGATCTCGAAGCGGCTCGTGGAAATGATGCGCGGGCGCATCTGGGTGGAGAGCACACTTAGACAAGGCAGTACGTTTCACTTCAGCGTGCGGCTGGGCGTGGCGAAGTCTGTCGATGAGGTTGAATCCGTTCTTCCTTCCAGGTTGGCTGAGCTGCGCGTGCTGGCCGTTGACGACAACGCCACGAACCGGCGGATCCTGGAAGAGATGATGTGGGGTTGGCGCATGCGACCTGCCGCAGCCGAAGGCGCGCATGCGGCAATGATCCGATTGCAGCAGGCGATCGATGATGGAACACCTTTTTCGCTGCTCATCACGGATGTCAACATGCCTGGAACGGACGGATTCGGTCTGGTGGAGGAAATCCGCAAGCATCCACTATTGTCCGACACCACCATCGTGATGCTGACCTCGGCCGGCCAACAGGGCGATGCGGCGCGCTGCCGCCAGCTCAACGTCGGCGCCTACCTCACAAAACCCATCGGCGAGACCGAACTTCTGGATGCGATTCTGCGCGTACTGGGCTCCAAACCGCAGATCAAGGCGCCGGGGCTGGTCACACGCCATACCTTGCGGGAAGAAAAGACCGCGCTGCGGATTCTCTTAGCCGAAGATAACGAGGTGAATCAGAAACTGGCAGTCCGCCTGCTTGAGAAGCGGGGACACTCGGTGGCCGTCGCGAACAACGGGCGCGAGGCGCTGGAGTGGCTGGATCGGGAGAGCTTCGATGTGGCCCTGCTGGATGTGCAGATGCCCGAGGTCGATGGGTTCGAAGCTACGGCCGAGATCCGGAAGCGAGAACAGGCGACGCGCCGCCACCTGCCCATTATCGCCATGACGGCTTACGCCATGCAAGGCGACCGGGAGCGCTGCCTGGCGGCAGGCATGGACGGCTACATAGCTAAGCCAATTCAGCCGCGAAGGCTTTTCGAAGCCTTGGACGAACTGGCGGCCGCTGCCGGCGGGCCGGACGAAACACAGGCTCCGGGTGGGCTGACGGTGCTGTAGACGCGCCCCTGTGAAGATGTGAAGGAATTCCGTGTGTGTCATCCTGAGCGAAGATTCTATGATCCTTCGGCTCACCCGTTGCTATGAAAATGATTCCCCTCCTTGGTAAGGAGGGGTTAGGGGTGGTTGGCGTTCGCTGACGATACCACCCACCACCTCCAGCCCCTCCTCCCGCTGAAGAGGGGAGTCGTTTCCAGGGCAGGGAAGGATCTCTGCAGTGGTTCTTGGATCGTTGCCCCGCCGGAAACTGCGAAGATCCTTCGCTGCGCTCAGGATGACAGGCGTTTGATTTTTCACACCTTCTAACCCGTGGAGCGCCGCGTGCGCCCCAGAAGTTTGAGGGCGCGTTTGCTGGCCTGCTCTTCCGCTTCTTCACGAGTAGCAGCTTGGGTGCGTGCGAGCCAAGCGCCGGGATCCACGTTGTCCGCCGTACAATGATAGATGTTTCCCAGCCTGTAAGATGTGAGCCTGACTTCCCATCCGTCCAGGCTTAGGACCTTCGTCGAGTGCTCTTCGGCTCTCATCGAGATATGCTCCGCGCGAACCTATGCATGGGCCGCCGCCGCTGTTCCCTTTTCCACTGGCGCGCCGACCAGGTTGCCCCATTCCGTCCAGGAGCCGTCGTAATTGCTGACCTGCGGGTAACCCAGCAGGTATTTCAGCACGAACCAGGTGTGGCTGGAGCGCTCGCCGATGCGGCAGTAAGCAACCACAGGTTTGCTGCCGTCGATTCCTTCGGAGGCGTAGATTCTCCTCAGCTCATCGATGGAACGGAACGTTCCGTCGTCGTTGCAAGCCCTGCTCCAGGGTATGTTTCGCGCCTTGGGAATGTGCCCGCCTCTTTGGCACGTCTCCGCCAACCCCGGAGGCGACAGGATCTCTCCCGAGAATTCCTTCGGACTCCGCACGTCCACCAAGGGAATATCCCCTTGCTTGATGGCGTCCTGAACCTGAGGAAGAAAAGCGCGCAAAGAGAGATCTGCCGTTGAGGCGCGATAGTGAGAGTGGGGCGCCTTGGGCACGCTCGTGCTCAGCTCGCGGCCATCAGCAATCCACTTGGTACGTCCCCCATTCATGATTCGCACGTCCTTGTGGCCGTAAATCTTCAGCTGCCAGAAGGCCCAGGCCGCGAACCAGTTGTTATTGTCCCCGTAGAGAACTACCGTGGTATCGTTGCCGATTCCGGACTCCGCCATGAGGTTTTCGAATGCATTCCGGGGAAGAATATCTCGCTGGATGGTGTCGCACAGTTGCTTATTCCAGGCCCACCCGATTGAGCCGGGCACGTGCCCCTCACTGTAAGCCGAAGTATCGACGTCCACTTCCACGATGCGCACCTTCGGATCGGCGGAATGCTCTGCCACCCAGTCTGTGCTCACCAGAGTTTCGGGAAAAGCATAGCCTGCCATTGCTAACCTCCTTCGAATTCAATAGCCCTATGAGCAAAACGTAGCACAATCTTGACAAGTTAGTCAAGATTGCATACGATTAGGGATGTAGGGGCTATCCTTGTGGTTGCCCGAGGGCTGCCGGTACAACCAAAATGAGCTTTGCACTCGCCACGCCCGGAGTAGCTCGGAAGTCCGCTGGCTCCCCGCTCGATCAAATCGGGCGAACACCGCTCCTTCGCCTGCCTCATATCTCTGCCGCGTTCGAGGGAGTCGATCTCTTTGCCAAGGCGGAATTCCTGAATCCCGGCGGCTCGATCAAAGATCGTCCCGCGCTGAATATGATCCTCGAGGGCGAGCGGAGCGGCGCTCTGACGCCCGGGCGCATAATTCTGGATGCGACGAGCGGGAACACCGGGATCGCTTATGCCATGATCGCGGCCGCCAAGGGTTACCGTGCAAGAATCTGCATTCCCCAAAACGCTTCGCCGGAGCGGAAGCGCACACTTCGAGCCTACGGCGCGGTGCTGGAAGTGACCGACCCTGGCGCCGGGTCGGACGGTGCGATTTTGCGCTGCCGCGAGATCTATCGCCGGGACCCGTCTCTCTACTTCTATCCCGACCAATACAACAATCCAGCCAACTGGCAGGCCCATTTCAATACTACGGGGCCGGAAATCTTGAGTCAGACGGGAGGCAGCATTACGCACTTCGTGGCGGCGCTGGGGACGAGCGGAACATTTACCGGCGTGTGCCGCCGCCTGAAGAGGGAACTGCCGCAGGTTCAATGCGTGTCCGTCCAACCTCCGTCTAGTTTTCACGGGATCGAGGGAACCAAGAATATGGAGGGCGCGGTCGTTCGGCCCGGTATTTACGATGCGAACCTTGCCGACCGAAACCTCTTTGTCGAGACCGAAGAAGCGCAGCGAATGTCCCGCAGGCTCGCCAGGGAAGAAGGTCTGCTGGTTGGAGTTTCCTTCGGAGCGAACGTGGCGGCGGCGCTGCGCATCGCCGGCGAACTTGCTGCGGAACGGCGCCACGCGACGATCGTCACGATTCTCTGCGATGGCGGGGGAAAGTATCTGAGCGAGGAGTTCTGGGACGACAAGGAGTGAACTGCGCTCAGCCCGCCAGCTTGCGGGCAAACTCCACTTGCTGCTTCATATCGTCTTCGACGGGGCCTTCCTTTTCATATTCCACGGCGACCAATCCACCGAAATTCTGACGGCGCAGTTCCTGCATCACCTCGGGGATTCTGCAAATGCCCCTGCCGAGCAGCACGTTGACCTCGTCGTGCGGCGCCTGAATGTCTTTGAGGTGCACCAACCTCAGACGCGGCGCCAATTTGCGGAGGGCCTCCACAGGGTCGTATCCGCAGGACGCAAACTGGCCCACGTCGGCCGTGGCGCCGACGGTCGTGGAAAGCTTGGTGAGGGCGTTCCAAACGTCGTCAGGGCTCTCGTAAGGGAATTTCTCGCCTTTGAAATAGTGATTATGAATTCCAAACGTAATGCCTTCCTGTGTAAAACGTTGATCGATAAGGGCAAGGACGCTGCCGGTGGCGTCGCCGGTGACATGACGCGCGCCCAAGAGTTTTGCGAAACGCAGCGCCTTCTCGACGTCTTCGTCCCCTTTGAGGGTCGCCGTGTAATATGAGACGCAGCGGATTCCCGCGCGGTCAAGTTTTTCCTTCGTGGCGCTGAACAAAGCGGCTTCCGGCTTGCTGAACAGCATGAACTCGCCGCGCGACATTTCGATTTCCAGGACGCGCAGGGCGTTGAGTTGCACGATCATATCGTCGATGGAAAGGTTGTGATAGCTGAAGGTACCGACACCAATATTGAGTCTACTGTAAGCCTGCAAGGGCGCGACCGCCAGGGTCATGCCGCCGGCAACGGACTTGACGAAGGATCGTCTACTGATCATGAGATGATGGATATCTCCTCATTGTCATCCTGAGCGCAGCGAAGGATCTCTGCAGTTCGTGTTGGGCCGCAAACAACCAGGCAAATGCAGAGATCCTTCGCTACGCTCAGGATGACAGGTTTGCTGGGCCTTAATTGCCGGGCAGCGGCCTTGGCGTCACATCGGCATTCTCGAGGCCGGTGGCCCACTTGATCGCTTCGGTATACATCTTCTGCAGGTTCGGGTTGTCCCAGTTCTCCTTGGGATGTCCAAGCGTGGAGTAGAATACTCTTCCACGGCCATACATCTTCGCCCAGGCGACGGCGAAATCGCGGTCGGTGCGATGGACTCTGGGATTCTCGAGGTCCAGCTTGCTTGCATCGAGGCGCATCAGAACCCGAACTTTGTCGCGGGAATAATCCTTGATCTGGTAGATCTCGTCCCTCAAAACAAACGAACGCGGCCACTGCTGCATTCCTGGGAAGTCGGGATCTTCCACCAGTATGGGCGCGTTGAAAGTTCCCCAGGGATGCTCGTCAAAGTAGCCCCCGAGCATTTCGCCATATTCGGGCCAATCAGTAAACGTGATGGCGGCGCTGTGGACGCCGATGAAGCCCTTCCCGTCGTCGTGGACGAAGGAAATAAGGGCCGCCTTCTGTTGCGCGTCCATTTCCAGGCTGCCGCCGGTGTAGAAGAAGACAGCGTCGAAATCGTTCAGGTTCTTGGCGTTGTATTCGAGCTTCTTCTTCGTCAGCACTTCGGTGTCAGTGCGGATGATGGTGTCCCATAAACCCGACTCCTCGCCCAGTCGCTCGATCGTGGCCATGGCGTGAGAGACGGACTCGTGCCGATAGCCCTTTTCCTCTCCGAGCACGAGAAGGTGTTTCTTCTGAGGGGCTGGTGATTGAGCAACGCAGAGACTCGAAAAGAAAACGATCAACAAAAGATAAGCTGGCCGTTCGATCTTCATTGATATTGATTCCCTCTCCGCTCTGAAAAATGACTCCCCTCCTCAGCGGGAGGAGGGGCAGGGGTGGAGGGAACCCGACGTCGCGGCCGGACCAACCACCCCTGCCCCCTCCTTGGTCAAAGAGGGGAATCGTTTTCATGATCTCCGGGTGCGGTCACCGGGTTGAACATCATGCCCCTGGAAAGCCCCCGTGTCAATTCACCCTCCGTTCGCTTTGCCCGTGGAGGGCGGTGTAGGGGTAGGGCTTGCCCCACCCACGTCGGGGCCAGCAGAAATGCGGGGACGGCAAGCCGTCCCCCTCCGGCGACGCCGTTATAAACGGATTGGGGCGTTGAACTTGGCATTGTATTCCGCCGAACTCGGGGCTATGCTAACAAGCGGTCGACGATACACGAATAAGTTTCTGGATTAATTGCAAAGGAATACAGTTTCGAATTCTGCCAGGAGGGCGAGCTTCTATGGAGAATAAGGGAATCAATCGGCGGGATTTTGTCGGCGCTTCGCTCGCGGCCACGGCGGGGCTTTGGGCTTCGTCGGGCACGGGGTTTTCAAGCCAGGGGACGGGAACACAGAAACCCGCAGGATTGAAGGTAGGGCTTTACACCATCACGTATCTTGGAATCTGGTACCGCGGAAACGCCTTGTCGCTCGAAGACGCGATTCGCCGGGCGAAGAAATACAGTTACGACGGCATCGAAGTTGACGGCAAGCCGCCGCACGGACATCCGCTCAGCCTCACGCGCGCGCACGCTCGCGAGCTGCACAAAATGGCGGAAGGCGAGGGCATCGAGATTTACGGCTTGGCCGCCAATAACGATTTCAGCAGTCCGATTGTCGAGCATCGCGCCGCGCAACTGCTTTACACGCGCGACCTGATTCAGCTTGCGCCAGAACTTGGGGCCAAGACCGTTCGGGTATTCCTGGCCTGGCGGGGCGTTACCGAAAAGCAGGGACTCGCGTCGTACAGCATCGCCGAGCCTCTCTGGGAGACCGTCCACAAGGGCTTTTCAGAGGAAGAGATCTGGGGCTGGTGCCGCGACGGCATGATCCAGTGCGCCAAATTCGCGGGCGACTCCGGCGTGACGCTGGCGCTGCAAAATCACCATCCCGTGATTCGAGATCACAAGGATGTGCTGCGCATGGTGAAGGAAGTCAACTCGCCCCACCTCAAATGCTCTCTGGATGCCTGGATCATGGACGACAAATCGCCGGAGGCCATTCGCCGGGCGGCTCATGACGTGGGCAATTTGCAGGCGCTTTCGCATTTCGGCGGGGAGTTCAAGAAAGAGGCCGATGGGACCGTCAAGGGGCCGGAATACTACGGCTACTTCGTCGAAGCCATGAAGGAGATCGGCTACAAGGGTTACATCGGGTACGAACTATGCCACACGCTACCCGTGGTCAACGGTCAGACGGTGGGCCTGGAGTTCGCCGACCAGTGCGCCGAGGGCGCGGCCATCTACATGCGCGAATTGATCAAGGGACAGGCGAGCTGAGATCAGCGGTAGGTCTCTTCAGCTCAGCCAGTGCATCCTGCGCCGACATGTGCTTGCCGGCTAGGAACTCCTCATGACTGCTCCGAATGTGCTCGCGCACTTTCGGGTCTTGGAGTTCGAGATAGTCTTCCATCTGATCTACATTAATCACCATTGCTCAGTTCACCATGCGGAGGTCATCACTCAATCACTAGAATATCTGCCGGGCATCCGTCGCGCCAAACCAATCAGGCCTTGGGCGCAGCCGGGGAAGGGCCAGTGGGTCTGCAACCCTCACGCAAGCCCGCGCGGAAGGCCTCTCGTTCCTCGGGCGTCATCTGGTCCCAGCGGCGAATGAATCGCATTCGCCAATCGTGGGAGAAGCCGGGACGGCCATGGAACCCGGTGAAAAGGATTTTGCTCAGGATCAGCAGTCCCAAGGCTTGCCAGAATCCGATGGAATGCAGGCCGAAGAGGGCTGGCATCAAGTGGTTCCAAAGCCACATGACCGCAAAACCAAAGACGCCTCCCGCCAGGACTGCAAACATCACAAATTTCAGTACTCGCCGAATTCCGTGCGTTTTCATAATTGTCACCTCACGCTTTCTTGAACTCCTCATAGATGGACCGTAATCGCCGCCGCAGGTAAACCGCCGCGTAGTGCTTTCGGGAGAGTAACGTGTTCACACTCACTCCGGTTGCCTCTGCCAGTTCGCGGAAACTCCGCCCCTCGAATTCATGCGCCACGAACACCTCGCGTTGTTCTTCCGGAAGCTCGTCCAGAGCCGCATCGATTTCCTCCAGGAGCAACTCGCGCGCGTAGGCCGCCTCCGGACCTGTATCGGGCGAAGGCAGCATGTCTTCCCATGGAAATCGCTCCGCTTCCTCTGTCGCGCCCGCAGGGTCACTCCTCAGCGCTTCCTGCCGCCGCCCGCGAAAGCGGTCGATGATGCGATTGCGCGCCACGCGAAACAGCCAAGCGCCCACCTGCTCCAAGGGCTTCATGAGACGATAGGCCTGGACGAGTTCATAGAAGACTTCTTGCAGGATGTCTTCGACATCGCTTTCATCCAGAACCCGCTTGCGAATGAAACTACGCAAGCGGCCTTGTTCCCGCTTGACGGTCTCCGCGATGCGACGGTTCTGTTCTTCGGTCATGAGTTCGAGGCTCAGCGCGTCGTCCATCAGTAGTGTAGACGAAAACGTGGGCAGGATATTGTAAGTGTCGGGTGTCAGGGCCTTGGGAAGCGAGCCCGGCGCAGCGGTTCGGCTTCGGTGAAAATCAGGCGCCGGCGGAAGGCAATGGGGCTGTCACGCAAAAAGACAGGCTTGGCGAGTTCCATGTATTCGGGGAAACGGGGTTCATTCAAGAAACGGCGAGGATCGTCAGCCCAGGCTGGAATTTCGAGTCCCCAGCGCCTGGCAAGGTGCTCCCCGACGGCGCCGATGTAAGCATCTTGGAAAGCTCTCTCCGTCAACGCCGGCTCCTCGCCGATCATGCGCTGGCGTTCCGCCAGGCCGCTCATGTAGAATTCGTCGAGGAACTCACTGAGGGCGTCCACCCAGTTCTGACCTCCGATGATGCGCTCTACCGTTTCCTTAAGGCTCGTCGGGCGCATTGATTTGCCTCGCGATGCTTCTGATTTCGGCGATTTTCTCGGGCAGGACCTGCTCATCAGGGTAGTAGTGCTTGACCAATTGCAAGAGCCCTTCCTCGCTCATGCATCCAAGTCGACGAGCAAGGTCCACGATGTCTTGAATATCATGTCCATACGAGCGAAAAGAGAGAAGCTTCATTGCCAGCAGGTATTGGGGGGAAGCCATCAGCACCCGCAGGCCGAATTGACCTTCGGACGGATAGGTCCTGAACATGCTAAAGTCGCTGCGCTTGGAAAGATAACTGGTGCCTTGTTCGTTCAGCCAGTTCGGGGGTAAACCCAGCTCTTTCCCGACTTCTTCTTGCGCTTTCACCACCTGCCCGTGGCCTTGTGTAATCAAGGCATCAATGTCTTGCGTGGCGTCTCTGAACTCAAACCCAAGCACGATCGCGGCGCCACCGAACACGGCAATCTCGCCCGCTACTCGACGCTCGCGAAGGAGTTCACCCAAGCGGGCAAGCCCCTTTTCCAATTCCAACTTATTCATGCCATTCGCCTCTTCGATCCATGAACGATTCCTGGCAGACCTACTTTGTAGGCCTACGGCTCCTCGGCGTGCGCTCGTCACGAGAACACATCCGATAGAAACACACTCAGTGGGTAGATACAAGCGCGGACCTTGGAAAACAGCTTTGCGCAGTTATTTGTTCCCCTCCATACACACGAAATTGGCGGCGTCGTTGGGGTCGCCTGAGCCCTTGTACTTCGGGACCTGGGGATAGGGGCAAAGGGGGCGCGTCATTTTAACGCCCTTTGACGGGTCGGCATCATTGAGGTATTTGGTGGCGGTAATTCTTGGGGGCGCCGCGCCCTTCTCAACCCACTGCTCGAGCGCCGTGTAGATATTGTGCTCAGGATCGAAGGGAGAATAATCTGCGCCTTGCCCGAAGGAAATCGCTCCCGGCCCGCCGCCACAGTGTTGCATCCCCGGAACCATATAGAGCCTCATGAACGAGTCCGAACTGGCTTGGCCCAAGCTTGCCACCACGCTGTTGTAATAGTTGATCGTGTTGGGGGCGGGAATGGCGGCGTCGCCCCAGCCATGATACAGAATGAGTTTGCCGCCCTGCTCCATGAAAGGTTTGAGATTGGGATCGGTGGAGTCCAGGGCGTGGCTCGTCTTACTCTCGGCCAGTTTCGTGGCTTGGTCGTTGTTGAAGGTCTTGTAATCCCACCCTGATTGCTCGTAGACCATATTAGTGAAGTACTGTGTTCCGAAGAATGCCATCAAGCTGCGGCCGGGCGCTGGGCCGGTGATCCACAGCGACCAGCCCCCGGGACCCTCCTCCGCACCTGGGACGTAGCCGGGGAATAGCTGATGTCCGGCGGAGTCGTGCGGCCCGGCATAGATCTTCTTAAGAGCGGCTGCCTGCGGGGCGGTCAGACAACGATCGGAGTCAGTCTCCTTGCAAAGCATGGTTGCCGGGTCGAAGTTGCATTGCCTCGGATCATTGACTATCCCGTCCCGCACGCCATCCTGAGCGGGGCAGGCGGCAACAACCGCAGCGGCGATGGCGTTGATCTTGGTCGCAGGGATGTAACTGGCGGGGTCCAGGGTGGTGGCTTCCGTAACCCAGATCGCCTCGACGAGCAGATGGGTCCAGAAATTGGCGGGGGCGCCGGCCAGGATGCCATTGTAATCCTGGGGAAAGCGCTGCGCTTCCATCAGTGCTTCGCGGCCGCCGTCCGAGCAACTGGCGAAGTAAGAGCGCCGGGGATGGGAGCCGTAAAAGGCTTCAGTAAGGGCTTTGGCCTTGACCGTCATCTCGTGCAGGCCGCGATAGCCGAAGTCGATCACTTTTTGGGGATGGCCGAGGGCCCACGCCGCGTCGAAGCCTGTATGCCCGGTGTCAGTTCCCGCCGTCGCGTAGCCTCTTTTTATGGCCGCGCCTAAGGCACGGTAGTCGATCACGCCTGCAAAGCCCCCGTTGCCCTGACCCTGGAATTTGGCGTTCCAGCCGCTGGCGGGCAGCCAAACCTCGATTTTGATGTTCGAGTCGGCCGTGGGTGAAACTTCCGCCACAACTCTGCAAAAAGCTGGAACGTCCTTGAAATTCGCCGGCATCCCCGGCACGGGATTGGGCCCTGGAGGCGGGGTGAACGCGCCGGCCGCCACACTTTCAGCTAAGGTAATCTTCGTGTAAGGCAATGTAAGTTGGCTGAGGCTCTCGCAGGGTTTTTGAGCCTCACTCGCGCCCTTAGCGAAAACTCCTGAAATCACCAGGAACGAAAGGAATGAGTACACCAACATCTTGCGCATCAGATGCCTCCTACGGCTGGCCTCGAGAAACGGCGGGCCGCGCTATGTATGGAAATCGTTTGTGAGCATCGCACCCTTACCGTTCCCCTGTCAAACGAACCGTAGCAAAGAGAGATGTCGCGACGCCTAGATGTTGTTATTCCGAGCCCTTCGCTGTCATCCTGAGCCCTTCGCCTGTCATTCTGAGCGGAGCGAAGAATCCCGCTCTGCCGCTCAGGGTAAACTCCGCGAGGAATCTCGCGCTGTGCAGGATAGTGGTCAGCGCAAGATTCCTCGTCGCCTGCGGCTCCTCGGAATGACAGTCCGTCTGGTTTTCTCAGACACTCCCTAAGGGCCGGCGCTGATATTAGCACGACTGCATTGACACTACGCGGAACGGGTGTTATACAAGGCGTTACCGTTTTGAGGAGGTCTCGAATGGAATTGTTTGACAAGGTCGATCCGCGAACCCTCGACCGCCGCGACGGGCAATTGTCCACGCTTTCGCTGGGGATAATCGTTGTCCTGGGTTTGGGTTTGGCCTTGCTGATGTACCCTGCAGTGTTTGGCAGTAACGCGGGCGCCACGGGGCGCACAACGCGAACGCTCTTCTTTGGCTTCTGTGCGTTGTGCGTGCTGGCGGTTGCTTACCTGATCAATCGGCAACGTGTCGTCCAACAACTGCGTCGTAACCTGCTCGAACAGAAAACGGAGATCATGCATCTCCGCCAGGAGGCAAGTACCGACTTGCTGGAGACCCTGCCGGGATTCGGCCATTTTCAGGATCAGTTGACGATGGGCTTTCGCCGCGCCGCGCAAGCGACTGAGCCGATCTCACTGATTGTTGTGCGCCTGAAGCACTCTGCCATGTTCGACGGACCAAGTGAGGCTTCCATAGCCATGGGTGATGCTGCCAGGGTGCTGGTGCGCAAACTGCCTGCCGATGGCTCGCTCTACCATCTGTCGGGGAGTGCTTTCGCCATGCTCCTGCCGAACACCAACGGGGAGAGAATGAACCAACTCGCCAGCCGGGTTGCGGAGGGCCTTGCCGACGCCTCCGGCGCGATCAACCGTTTCACCTTCGAGACGCAGATGGTTAACTACCCAGAGCAAGCCTCGACGGCCTATGAGATTGAACAGCTTGCCCACGCTTTCTCGCTACCTAAGCGACCTGGCCCGGCTGACCGGACGAAGTAGCCCATTGTCTTGATTAGAGTTTCGCAGAAGTATTGAAGGGGATGGGACGGCGTTCGGTGATGGAGAGCCGTAATGGTGAAACGGATACTGGAGCCCCGTCAGGGGCGGCAGAATGTAGCCCACGGCGAGAGCCGTGGGTCCCCGGTGCGACCCCTTCCCCCTAGCCCCCTCCCCCGCCGGGCGGGGGAGGGGGAAGAAAAGGGGGTGGGGGCCGCTCTTCCCAGGGCTTGCGCCCTGGGCTACTATCTTCCGCCCCTACCGGGGCTTGTCGGACTTACATCACGAATCACTGGGATGCGAGACTACCGTGGCAACGTCACGTTGCCCTTGATCTGGAAACTGGCCTTGACGCCAGGCGCACCCTCCGCAGGCTGGCCGCCGCCAACGAACACGCTGTAGCTGCGCGACATGATCCGATGTTCGCCTCCCTCGGTGACCTGGCTGAGGTCGCGCGGGTCAAGCTTGAAGACGACGTGCCGGATCTCCCCAGGGTTCAAATGGACGCGTTCGAATCCTTTGAGTGCGCGAAGTGGAACGCTTGGAGACTGCGGGTACTCGAGGTAGAGTTCCGCAACCTCGTCTCCACTGATGCCGGCCGTATTCCGGACGTCGGCCTCGACCGTGAGGGGTTGGCCCGCCTCGAGCTTTCCCGCTGACAAGCGAAGATTGCTGAAGGTGAAGGTCGCGTAGCTCAAACCATAGCCGAAGGCGTAAAGCGGTTTGCCGGGGAAATACCGGTAAGTTCGGCCGCGCATCGAGTAATCCTCAAAGGGCGGAAGCTGGCCGAGTGAAGCGTAGAAGGTAACGGGCAATCGCCCAGCGGGGTTGCTCGCGCCCGCCAAGGTCTCCGCAATCGCCGTGCCGCCTTCCTCACCGGGGTACCAAGCCTCGAGGATGGCTTTGGCATGCTCCGCGGCCCAGTTCGCCGCGAGGGCGCTGCCATTCAGCAGCACAACCACAAGAGGCTTACCGGTCGCCGCCAGCGCCTCGAGCAGATCCTGCTGGGTGGGTGGCAGGCCAATGTCCGTGCGGTCTCCCCCGCTGAAGCCGGGGACTTGGATGGGCATCTCCTCTCCCTCCAGGTTCGGGGAGAGCCCCACGAAGGCCACGACGAGATCTGCCTCATGGGCTACTGTAATAGCCTCTTTACGCATGACGTCGACCGGCGGCTTCCAGCTCAGAGTGGCTCCCGCGCCGAAGAGCGGCGCATTGTGCACATACTCGAGCCGAAACGCGTGCGCCTTCGTGTCCTCAAAGTGCGTCTGGAAAGTGGTCTGCGGCTCTTTCGTGCCTCGCCCAAGCCACGTCGAAGGTGCGAGCAGCGTTGAATCGAGCACCAGCTTGGAATCTAGGTAGACTCGAAAGATCTCTTTTCCCCCGGATGGATTCCACCCTGGCTTCGGAACGCTGAAGGTATAGTTGCCGGGTCCGGGAGGAACAAGCGCACCAGTCCAGCGCACGGCGAAGGCTTTCATGGGTACGCCCGGGGCAGGCGAGGCAGAGTTCCAATCAAACTGGATTTGCGGGTCGATGCGTGTGAGCGCAGGTTTCCCGGAGAAGTCCGTGGTCGCGAAGTACTCGGCTTCGAGGCCCGAAGCGCTCGCACTGCTGTCGGTATGAAACACGGTCCGAGGCACGGGGACAGCCAGTTCCTCGAGATAAGCAGAGCCTTGCGCGTATAGGACCTTCACCTTGGGCTCAAACCGTTTGCGGATTCCGTCCAGAGGATAAACCGGCGCGGAGGGTATGCCGTTGTAGTTGCCTTCCAAAGCAGCCAACGACTCCGCGTTCGGCCCGATCACAGCAATGGTCTTGATGCCGGGTTTGAGAGGCAGGGCATGGTCCTGGTTCTTTAGCAGCACCATCGACTCTCGTGCCGCCGTCAGAGCAAGCTGGCGGTGCTGCGGCGAGTCATCTTCTGAATAAGGAATCCGGTTGAAAGAAACGGAGGCGGGCGGGTCGAACATGCCCAGGCGAAATCTTGCGATGAAGAGGCGCTTCAGGTCGGTGTCGATCTCTGCCTCTTTAATCAGGCCGTCGTGCACTGCCTTCACCAGGGCCACATATTCATTGCCGCAGGTGGTGTCCGTCCCGGCTTTGACGGCCAGGGCGGAGCCGTGCTCGTTGTCCGGCGCGAAGTGGTGGCCGCTCGAGATGTCGCCGACGGCGCCACAATCCGAGGTCACGTAACCCCTAAAACCCCAGTCCTGGCGCAGGGTCTTCTCAAGTAAAAAGGTGCTGGCGCAAGCGGGCGCGCCGTCGATGGCGTTGTAGGCGCACATGATGGAATCGGCGTGACCCTCGACAACCGTGGCGCGAAAGGCGGGCAGATACGTATCCTCGAGATCGTGCGGCGAGACGTTGACGTTGAACCCGTGCCGCATGCTTTCCGGCCCGCTGTGCACGGCGTAGTGCTTGGGCGTCGCCACCGTCTCGAGGTATTTGGGATCATCGCCTTGGAGGCCGGTGACAAAGGCGAGCCCCAGCTTCGAGGTCAGAAATGGGTCCTCGCCGTAGGTCTCCTGCCCGCGGCCCCAACGAGGGTCGCGGAAGATGTTGATGTTGGGCGACCACAAAGTGAGCCCGTAGTAAATGCTGTGATTGCCTTCACGCTGCGCCTGGTTATACTTGGCGCGGGTTTCGGTGGCGATGACTTCGGCCTCCTGGTGCACAAGGCGCGTGTCCCAGGTGGCCGCCATGCCGATCGCCTGTGGAAACACGGTGGCGTAGCCGGATCGCGCGATGCCGTGCAACGCTTCACTCCACCAGTCGTAGGATGGAATCCCGAGCCGAGGGATGGCTGGCGCGGTGTGCTGCATCTGCCTCACCTTTTCGTCGAGCGTCATGCGCGAAACCAGATCCTCTACTCGCTTTTCGATCGGCAGATCGGGATTGAGATACGGCGCCGACGGGTTCTTTGCAGTCGCCTGCGCGTGAGCCTGCCGGACTGGAACCCAGGCGATTACCACAACGACCAGAAACGGAAAGAGAGCCTTGAGCGTGATCATGCGACGTTTCATGTTTATCTCCTCGCGCATTACTTCGGCTTCCCGAATAGACCTCGTCCGTGGCCCTCTCCCTGGGGAGAGGGTGGCGAGAGTAGCGAGCCGGGTGAGGGGTTTCTTTCCGGCGTTCCGCTCAACTTCTGAATTAGGGCATGGTTCCCGCATTTTGACGCTCAAACTTGGCCTTATTTGGGTTCGTTTTACCACTTTGTAACATTCGTCTTCCTTTGTTTTCAATGAATTCCTGGCTTTGTTCCCACGATTTTTTGTGTTTCGTGCCTTACTTCGGTTTCGGAAGCCCTGTCAGGGGCGGGAGATAGTAGCCGGGGGCAACGCCCCCGGAACCGGTGAGGCGGAAGCCGACCGACCCTAGAGGGGTCGCACAAACTCCGATTCTGGTTCCCCTGGTCGCATAGTGGCATAAAGGTTTATTCGACCCTTTCAGGGTCGGAAGCGCGCCGTGCCCGATTCCAGGGGCGCTGCCCCGGGCTACTCTATGAATCCCCTGCGGGGATTTTGAGGGCATCAATCACGTCCAGCGCCCAGCAAAGGATACTGGACATGCCCAGGGACTTCTCCACTCCTTCACTTCTCGATCCCCTCCTTTGTTTTCATAGACATTCTCGCTTTGTTCCCTCGATTTTTGTGTTTCGTGCATTACTTCGGTTTTCCAAATAAACCTCGTCAGTAGCCCTCTCCCTAGGGAGAGGGTGGCGAGAGTAGCGAGCCGGGTGAGGGGTTTCTCGGCTTTTTGACTTCGTCCTTTGTTTTCATAGACATTCTCGCTTTGTTCCCGCGATTCTGGTGTAGCGCGAACCGCCATGTTTGCGGTTCGCAGCTCGCCCCAGTGGAAAAGCCGCAGACCGCAGAACCGGCGGTCTGCGCTACCAGGCTCCTCGACTCTTTTGACTCCTCGACTTCTTGACTGCACTTGGAAGCAGGAACCACAGGCAGGAATTAGGGATGAAGACAAAAGAGGACTTTCTGGCATGACCCGTCCGGCAGGGACTACCCCCTGCCCAACCCCACACAACAAGTCTAGCCTATACTGTATCGTTTGTCAAGAGAAAAATGCGCCGAGCGGGTAGCGCAGACTCGGTGTTGTTGCGAGTCTGCGGCTTTTGGCGTTAGGGGTTTGATTGTCACTCAAAGAAGAACCGCAGAGTCCCAATACCAGGGACTCTGCGCTACTTGAACCTGTCCAGCGGAAGAACCGCAGAGTCCCAACAACAGGGACTCTGCGCGACCGGCTACACTCACGATTCGGTGGAGCACACGGAGCGCGGAGGTCGAACATCCTGTACCAACAGGCCTCCATTGTGAGACACTATCATAACAGGGCAAGTCATGGGGCAACAAGTATTCATTAGCTACTCGTCTGCGGACAAGGCTACGGCGGAGCGCATTTGCGGCGCCTTGGAGGATGCCGGGATACCGTGTTGGATCGCTCCCAGAAACATCGAGCCGGGGACCGACTATCCCACCGCGCTGGTGGAAGCGATTCGTTCGGTTCGGGTGCTGGTGCTGATTCTGACGGAGTCGGCCGCGGCCTCGCCGCACATCGTGAGTGAGGTCGGCCACGCTTTTAGCGGTAGGAAGCGAATCATACCCTTCCGCATTTCCCAGAAGGCCGTGCCGGAAGATCTGGAGTACTTCCTCTCGATAACCCAGCGGCTGGATGCTCCGGACGGCTGCACCGAGCAGAATCTGAAGCGGCTGATCGAAGCCACCCGTGCCGCGCTCGCGGGCGAGCATATTCCGCATCTTACGACCCCGGGCAAGAGCCCGGTAAGATGGCTTGCGGGCGCGGCGTTGGCGGCGGCAGTAATCGCCGCGGTGATCCTCTTTGTGAAATCACGCCAGCCGGCCGTTCGCAACATTCCCCCACCCAAGACCGGAGAATTGACGAACCTGACTCCTCGCACTTCGCAGTCCACCTCTCAATTGAAGACTTGGACCAATCCCGCGGACGGGTTGAACTACGCATGGATACCTCCAGGAACATTCATGATGGGATGCTCGGAGCAGGACAGCGAATGCAAAGACGACGAAAAACCGACCCATCAAGTGGTCATCGAGAAGGGCTTCTGGATGGGGCAGACCGAAGTGACGATCGCGGCTTACAAGAAATTCAAACCCAAATTCGTCCCGCATGATCCCTCCAGTGAGGGAAATCTTCCGGTCTCCGGCGTAAGCTGGGCCGACGCAAAGAATTATTGCGCTGCTACGGGTGGACGCCTGCCGACGGAGGCGGAGTGGGAATATGCGGCGCGAGCGGGCAGCCCTCAAGCCTACTATGGGGTGCTCTCCGAAATCGCCTGGTACGCAAAGAACAGCGAAGATGCGCCGCATGC
>JBEKLY010000155.1:0-17798 GCA_050010015.1 Terriglobia bacterium | reverse complement strand
CGCCAATTGGGGTACAACGTCGAACTGACACCGCTAACCCCTGCACCGGCACCGACTTCACCCTAAAGGGGTCGGTGATCAGAACGACGATTTTCGACGGAGCCCTTCGCTTGTCATTCTGAACGGAGCGAAGAATCTCGCTCTGCCGCTCAGGGTAAACTCCGCGAGGAATCTTGCTCTGGTCGATGTTGTCTGAAATCTGCCCATGCGCAAAGCGAGGTCTCTCGCTGCGTTCGATATCCCAAGGGAAAAACCTAGTTTTCCACAGCGGTCCTTTATTTTTCAATAACATTCCCGGGCCGTGTAGGGGTAGGGCTTGCCCTACCCGCGTCCGGACCAGCAGAAATGCGGGGACGGCAAGCCGTCCCCCTACGGCGGGGCGGTTATCAACGGCCCCGCGGGCATTCGCTCAATTTTGGAGTGCGGCAGCGAAGCTGCCGCCTTGGAATGGTATCCCGTAGGGGCGGTTCGCGAACCGCCCCTACCTGCAGCTTGTCAAGAGACAGGTTGTCCGGGTAAGCTTTTGAGCATGGCGAAGCAGGGCGCAGCCCCGGCGGGATTGATGCTGGAACCGGTCGAGCTTCTGCACCAACTGGAGCGGGAGCGGGACCGGCTGCGCCTGCTGCTCGACCTCAACAACAACATCGTTTCCATCCTCGACTTGCGCGAGTTGCTGCGCGCCATCACTACCCACGTGCGACGCGTTATGCAATGCGACTACACCAGTGTGACTTTGCGGGAGCTGCCTGAGGAACATCGCCTGCACGTCTATGCCCGCCACTATCCGCAGTCTGACTCCAGCCACGATGAGGAGATCGTGATCCCGGTGGAGGGAACGATTTCGGGCGAGGTCATCGAGTCCGGCAAGGCGATGCTGCTGGACGGCCAGGACTTGTCCCGGTTCACGCCCCAGAGCAATCACCTGATTGCCGCCGGGTTGAAGTCGGCCTGCTTCCTGCCGCTGATCAGCCACAACCGGGCGCTGGGCACGCTGAACGTGGGTAAAATGCAGGCTAACGCTTTCTCCGAGGAGGACCTGGAATTCCTCCGCCAAGTGGCGAACCAGGTGGCCATTGGCGTCGAGAACGCCTTGAACTATCGGGAAGTGTACGAGGTAAGGGAGAAGCTGGCCGAGGAGCGCGTTTACCTTAACGAAGAGATTCGCTCCGAACGCGATTTTGAAGATATCATCGGCGACAGCCAGGCGCTGAAGGAAGTTCTGGGCCAGGTAAGAATCGTGGCGCCGACCGACTCGACCGTTCTGACCTTAGGCGAGACGGGCACGGGAAAAGAGCTGATCGCGCGCGCCATCCACAGCCTCAGCTCGCGGCGCGACCGCACCTTTGTGAAAGTGAATTGCGCGGCGATTCCGCTGGGGCTGCTGGAAAGCGAACTTTTCGGACACGAGAAGGGCGCCTTCACCGGGGCGATCGCGCAAAAGATCGGCCGCTTCGAACTCGCACACCAGGGCACGCTGTTTCTTGACGAGGTGGGCGATATCCCGCTCGAATTGCAGCCCAAGTTGCTGCGGGTTCTTCAGGAACACGAATTCGAGCGCCTGGGCAGTGCTCGAACCGTGCGCGTCAACGTACGCGTGGTCGCCGCCACCAGCCGGAACCTGCTGGAGATGGCGGATAAGCATGAGTTCCGCAGCGACCTCTACTACCGCCTGAATGTTTTCCCCATCACTATCCCGCCGTTGCGCGAACGCCGGGAAGACATTCCCCTCCTCGCGCTCTATTTCGCGGAGAAGTATGCGCGTCGGATGAACAAAAGAATTGAGACCATTCCCGGCGACGTGATGCACGCCCTTCAGCAATATCAGTGGCCCGGCAATATTCGCGAGCTGCAGAACTTCATCGAGCGCGCCGTGATCCTCTCGAAGACCACCACCCTTCAGGCCCCGCTGGGCGAACTCGAACGGCTGGCGGATCGAGGCTCCTCCCCACGAGTGCGCACACTTGTAGTGACCGACCGAGAACAGATCATCGAAGCCCTGAACGCGGCCAAAGGTATTCTGGGCGGGCCTGGCGGCGCTGCCGAACGCCTGGGACTGAAGCGCACCACACTGCTCTACCGCATGAAGCGGCTTGGAATTAAGAGACCGGGAGATCGAGAAATCGGGAGATCAGATGATCGGGTGATCGGGTGATCGGAAGATCAACCTATTTGCGATTTCTGATTTGTGATTTGAGATTGGCCCTAACCAGCAAGGGAGAAGGCACTCTGTTCACCCGATCACCCGATCACCCGATCCTCTCCGACTCCGATTTGGGCTAGGTGATGTACCAGATGCCTGAAGTAATCCCTGGCAAGGAACTCGAGAGTGACCGGGCTCCCCGACCCGATGCGGCAGACGGTGTTCAGCTTGGATTCCGGCAAGCGAGCTATCACGTGAGCGAGGTAGCGGTTGTAATTGCCCCACAGCGAGACCAGGAGAGGCCAGCCGGCTTCTTGAAAAGCCTGCACACGCGCGTTTCCGTTTTGGTCGTAAGAAGGGAAATCCAGAGAGTCCTGAAGCGCCGCACGGACGAATCGCTGGTGGTTGTTTGACGCCGAATCAATCAGGTGTCCGATCACTTGTTTTCGCGACCAGCCGCCTTCCAAGACGGGCTTTTCACTTTCAAGCTCGCTGAACGCGCGCAGGCGGAGTTCCGCCGCTTCCACAACGCGCAACAGATCTTCGCTCAGGTCTTTCATTGGGCCCTCCTCAATTTAGCAATGATACCATCGGATAATCGGGTGATCAGGAGAATAAGCCATTTGCGATTTCTGATTGGTGATTTGCGATTGGCCCTATGGAGCGCGAGGGGAAGCACTTCGTTCACCCGATCACCCGATTCCCCGATCTCCCGATTATCTCGTGCCTGTCAAAACTGACGTCAAAACACCTTTGACACCGGAACTCGGCTCCCGCTGCACCTCCCTAGATGCAGCCTAACCTATTTAATCTAATTGACTTAGTTTTCCACCAAGAATTCACCCGAGTTGGCATCGGGTTTGCCCGGTATAGCCCTTCGTGCCTCAGCCTGACCAGCGGGCGGAGTTTGTGCCCTGCAAGGGCACAATATAGTAGCCGGGGGCAACGCCCCCGGGAAAGCGTCCGGCTCGTCTTCCGACCCTGAAAGGGTCGGATTGCTGCGCGATGCGATGCGGTTCGGACTCGACCCCTCTGTGGTCGGGATTCTGCGGGCGCGTTTTCCGGAGGCGTTGCCCCCAACTGATTTACCGATCCCCTCTGGGGATCAAAGATAGCTGCCGCACCCGGTTTGAGCCATGTGGATTGTCAGATTAGCGCTACGCAGGCCCTACACCTTCATTGTGGCAGCTATTGCCATAATGATCTTGGGCGTCTTGTCGATCCTCAGAACCCCTAAGGATATTTTCCCCAACATTAACATTCCCGTGGTCAGCGTGCTCTGGAACTACAACGGAATGTCGCCGGAGCAGATCGCCAACCGGATTGCTGTTGTCAACGAACGAGCCCTCACTCTTACCGTCAACGACATCGACCACATCGAATCGCAGTCGCTGAGCGGAGTGGCAGTCATCAAGATTTTCTTCCAACCTGGGGCGAATATTTCCACGGCACTGAGCCAGGTCACCGCCATGTGCCAGACGCAGCTTCGGCAACTGCCTCCGGGAACCACGCCGCCGTTGATTATTCAGTACAGCGCTTCGAGCGTGCCCATTCTTCGCATCGGCCTCTCCGGGCAAGGCCTTTCCGAGCAGAGCTTGTTTGACCTGGGCGCCAACTTCATCCGCGTGCAACTGGCCGACGTGGAAGGCGCGGCAATTCCCTGGCCGTATGGGGGCAAGCAGCGCCAGGTGCAGGTGGATTTGAACACGGTGGCTTTGCAGTCCAAGGGGCTGTCTCCCAGCGACGTCGTGAACGCCATCAGCACGCAGAACCTGATCCTCCCTTCCGGAACTTCCAAGATCGGGCAATACGAATACGACGTTGAAACCAACGGCAGCCCGCTGACCACCGCGGAACTCAACGACCTGCCGGTGAAGACGACGGGAAACACGGTTATCTATATCCACGATGTCGCCCAGGTGCGCGACGGGTTTCCGCCTCAAACCAACATCGTCCGCGTCAACGGCCAGCGCGCCGCACTGATGACCGTGCTCAAGACAGGCAATGCCTCAACTCTCGATATCATTTCGCGAATCAAGGAAGAGTTGCCCCTTATTGAAAAAGGCTTGCCGCCTCAGTTGCAGATGAGTTACCTGGCGGATCAGTCGCTGTACGTCAGGGCGGCAATTCAGGGCGTGATCCGGGAGATGCTGATTGCCGCAGTGCTCACCGCCGCCATGATTCTGTTGTTCCTGGGGAGTTGGCGGAGCACGGTGATCATTGCTGTCTCCATTCCCCTTTCCATATTGACCTCGCTCATCGTGCTGAGCGCTTTAGGGGAAACCATCAACATCATGACGCTCGGCGGCTTTGCCCTGGCGGTGGGGATTCTGGTGGACGACGCGACGGTTGAAATCGAGAACATCAACCGCAACATCGCGATGAACAAGGAAATCCTGACGGCGATTCTGGACGGCGCGTCGCAGATTGCCGTGCCGGCTTTCGTCTCGACGCTGGCCATCTGTATCGTCTTCGTGCCCATGTTCTTCCTCACCGGCGTGGCGCGGCACCTGTTCATTCCGCTGGCGGAAGCCGTGAGCTTTGCGATGCTGGCATCGTATCTCTTGTCCCGAACCCTGGTGCCTACCATGGCGCGCTACTTGCTGCGCGGGCACGAGCACGACTCGGATGCGGCCAGCCTCGAAGCGCAGGCTCAGCGCCACCTTCTGGCGCGCCTGCAATTGCGCTTCGAGCACGCATTCGAGCGGCTGCGGGGAAAATACAGGCGCGGCTTGGAGGTCTGCTTGCACCATCGGGGCAGACTGGCGTTGGGTGTGTTAGCAGCAGCGCTAGCGTCTTTCGTCCTTTTTCCCTGGCTAGGCCAGGACTTCTTCCCCAAGGTGGACAGCGGCCAGTTTACGCTGCACCTGCGCGCGCCCACCGGCACGCGCATTGAAGAAACGGCGCGGCTTTGCGATATGGTGGAGGACAGCATTCGCCAGGAGATTCCTCCTCAAGAACTCACCAGCATTATTGACAACATAGGATTGCCGTACAGCACCGTAAACCTCGCCTACAGTACTTCAGCGCCGATCGGCACCGGAGACGCCGACATTTTGGTTTCGCTCACGCACGAGCACCATCCCACCGCTGAGTACCTTCGGCGGTTGCGGCTACGCCTGGCGCGAGAATACCCCGGCGTGACGTTCTACGTGCTGGCTTCCGACATGGTCAGCCAGATTCTGAATTTCGGCCTTCCCGAACCCATCAACGTTCAGGTGGTGGGCCAGCAACTTCGCGACAACCGGCGATTCGCGGAAGCGCTGGTGGGAAAAATCAACATGGTTCCGGGGGTGGTGGACCTGCACATCCAGGAACCTTTCAACCTGCCGCGATTGCAAGTCGACATCGATCGGACCCGGACGGCGCAGGTGGGCTTCACTCCCCTCGATGTGGCAAATAATCTGTTAGTTTCCTTGAGCGGTAGTTTCCAGACCGCGCCCACGTTTTGGATGGACCCCAAAACGGGGGTGAGCTACAGCATCACCACACAAACCCCACAGTACCGTGTGGACACGCTTCAGGATATCGAGAACATTCCAGTTACCAACTCGAGAGGCGCGGCGCCGCAGATCCTCGGCAATCTCGCTTCGATCAGCCGCGGCTCCTCCCTGGCTGCCGTTTCCCACTACAACGTTCAACCGGTGATCAACATCTACGGCTCGGTGCAGGGGCGTGACCTGGGGGGCGTAGCGACTGAGATCGATCGCGTCGTGGCGCAAAGCCAAAAGGATTTGCCGCGCGGCTCGCGAACCATCGTGCGCGGGCAGATTGAGACCATGCGGTCGTCGTTCATCGGGCTGGCGGCTGGGCTGGTCTTCTCGATCGTGCTCGTTTATCTCTTGATCGTGGTGAATTTCCAGTCGTGGCTGGATCCGTTGATTATCATTTCCGCCTTGCCCACGGCCCTCGCGGGAATTGTCTGGTTTCTGTTCAGCACCCACACCACGATCAGCGTGCCGGCGTTGATCGGCTCCGTGATGTGCGTGGGCGTGGCGACGTCAAACAGCATCCTGGTGGTGAGTTTCGCCAAAGAACAGATGGACGAGGGCAAGAATGCCGCGGCCGCCGCGCTCGAGGCCGGCTTCACGCGCTTCCGGCCGGTCATCATGACGGCGCTCGCCATGATCATCGGCATGGTGCCCATGGCTCTGGGCTTTGGCGAGGGCGCGGAACAGAACGCCCCGCTGGGGCGAGCCGTGATCGGCGGGTTGCTGTTCGCTACTGTGGCAACGCTGTTCTTTGTTCCCACGGTGTTCAGCATCATTCATGGAAGATCGGGTAATCGGGAGATCGGATGATCGGGAGAATAAGAGAATTTCTGATTTGCGATTTGTGATTTGCGATTGGGATGGGTGATTTGCGATTGTGATTTCGTTGAAAGGGGACCGAATTCTAATCGAAACTACAGCCCTCGCCCTTGGGGAGAGGGTGTCCTGCTGCCAGCGCATTCATCAGCCGGAGCAGGACGGGTGAGGGGTTGGTGTTCGAAATCGCGGAGGTAAGGTAATGAAGGTTGCGGAAAGCAACGAAATTGAGCGCGACGAAGGCCGCGGCGAGGGGGCGCCGATGCCGAGACACGGCTCCAAATCCGGCGTTGCCAAGACCATCGTGTGGCTTGTCCTGCTGGCCATTGTGGCGGGCATTATTGCCTACCGGGGAATTTACACTCGAGTCCGTGCCGCGGCGGAGGTGAAGACCGAAACGCGCGAGCTTGCCGTGCCCTCAGTTTCTGTGGCACGGCCCAAGCGCGGCTCCCCGCAGCAAGAGATTATTTTGCCGGGCAATGTGCAGGCGTTTATTGAAGCTCCGATCTATGCGCGGACGACTGGTTATCTGAAGAAGTGGTACGTGGACATTGGCGGGCGGGTGAAGAATGGGCAGCTTCTGGCGGAAATCGACACGCCCGAACTCGATCAGCAACTCCAGCAGGCGCGCGCAGAACTTGCGACGGCCAAAGCCAACTACGAACTGGCGCAGACGACAGCGGCGCGTTACGAGTTCTTGCTGAAAAGCGATTCCGTCTCGAAGCAAGACGTGGACAACACGGTGGGCGACGAACACGCCAAGAAGGCCATGGTGGACTCCGCCGCGGACAACGTGAAGCGGCTCGAGCAATTGCAATCCTTCGAGAAAGTGTATGCGCCCTTCGACGGTGTTCTCACCGCGCGCGAGACCGATATCGGCCAGTTGATCGCGCCCGGAGGCGGAAGCGGCGGCAACGGCGGCTCGACCCGAGAACTATTTCGCGTTGCGGCGGTCAATCCCTTGCGCGTCTACGTCAATGTGCCGCAAGTTGATTCGCCTTCGGCAAGGCCTGGCGTCGAGGCCTATCTCACCATGCCCCAATATCCCGGCAGGCGCTTCCCCGGCAAAATTGTGCGGAACGCCGAGGCCATCGAGCAGTCCTCGCGAACCCTTTTGACGGAAGTGGACGTTGCGAACCCCAGCGGCGAGATTTTGCCCGGCGCGTATGCGGAAGTCCATTTGACCTTGCCCGCGGCAACCTCAACCCTCATCGTTCCGGTTACCAGTCTGATCTTCCGTTCGGAGGGCTTGCACGTCGCCGTGGTCCGGCAAGGCCGCGCGACGATGCTCCCCATCACCTTGGGACGCGATTTCGGCACCGAGGTTGAAGTGGTGTCAGGGCTCTCGCCAAACGAAGCGGTCATTACCAACCCGCCCGATTCGCTGGTCGACGGTGAGGAAGTGCGCGTGGCCGGCCCGGGTGAAAACCACTGGGGAGCGGAATAGGAGGAATCGGATGATCGGGAGATCGGGTGATCGGGAGAACAATTAGGATGGGCGGATTGAGGAATCCTGTGAACGTAAATTGGGACGGAGGACGAACGCTGTGCGGAAAGGCGGCTCGCTGTTCATCAGCTCTCCCGCTCTCCCGATCACCCGATTCCTTTGTTCATCCGATCACCCGATCACCCGATCACCCGATCTTTTCGTTCTGCCTTCTGCTTTCCGCCTTCTGCCTTCTCTTGGCTGCTGCCTGCACGGTCGGGCCGAAATACGCTCGGCCTCCGGTGGAGACGCCGGCGGCTTATAAGGAACTTGCACCCGAGGCGGGGGCGCAGGGAGCATGGAAGCTTTCCCAGCCACAAGACCAGGCGCTGCGCGGCAAGTGGTGGGAGATTTTTGGCGACTCGCAATTAAACGCGCTTGAGGACCGCATCGAAGTTTCAAACCAGAATCTGAAAGTTGCGGAACAGCAGTTTCGACAGGCGCGCGATTTGATCAGCATTAATCGCGCAGGCTTGTTTCCGACGGTAAGCGCCGGCCCTTCGACGGTTGTCGAGCAAACCTCGAAGAATGCTCCGCAGCCCGCAGGCAACGCGGGTCAAACGGTGGGCGACCTGGTCCTGCCGTTCAACCTCTCCTACGAAATCGACGCCTGGGGCCGCATCCATCGCGCCGTAGAAGCTGCCAGGGAGAACGCCCAAGCCAGCGCGGCCGACCTTGAAACCGCGCGACTGAGCATTCACGCGGAATTGGCCTCCGATTACTTTGCCCTGCGCGGCCTGGACGCGCAAAAGCAGTTGTTGGACTCGACAGTCATCGCTTATCAGAAAGCCTTGGACCTGACCCAGAACCGTTACGCCGGCGGGCTCGCGGCCGGCGCGGAGGTGGCGCAGGCAGAAACCCAGCTTGAAACCACCGAGGCTCAGGCGATCGACGTGGGAGTGGCGCGCGCGCAATTCGAGCACGCTCTGGCGGCGCTGGCGGGCCAACCGGCCTCGACATTTTCAATTCCGGCATCACCGCTCAATCTTGCGCCGCCCAAGATTCCAGTAGGCGTACCCTCCGACTTGCTCGAGCGGCGGCCCGATATCGCCGCCGCAGAACGACGCACGGCCGCTGCCAACGCCCAGATCGGCTTCGCCAAAGCCGCCTATTACCCCACCCTGACGCTCGGCGCCGCGGGCGGAGCGGAAGGTTCGACAATCGGCAACTGGGTGGCGTGGCCCAGCCGCTTCTTTGCCTTAGGGCCAACCTTGATTGAAACGCTTTACGATGCCGGGCTTCGCCATGCGACCACCGACCAAGCCCGGGCAGGTTACGAGGCGAACGTGGCGACGTATCGCCAGAGCGTCCTGACTGCCTTCCAGGAGGTCGAGGATAACCTGGCGGCGCTGCGAATTCTGCAACAGGAAGACGCGAAACAGCACCAGGCCGTCCAATCAGCCGAGCGTTCCACGGCGCTTTCCATAAACCGCTACAAAGGGGGCCTCGTGACGTATTTCGAGGTTATAACCGCGCAGAGTATTGCCCTGAATGATGAGATCACTGCGGTTAATATCCTGACGCGGCGCATGAACTCCAGCGTATTACTGATTAAGGCGCTGGGCGGCGGGTGGGATGCTTCAAGCCTGCCGTCATTCACTTCCAACGGAACGGCAGTGAGCCAATCGAAGCAAGGCGGTTCACCCTGATTGGAGTGCGGCAGCGAAGCTGCCGCCGTTTTGACGGAATTCCAAGGCGGCAGCTTCGCTGCCGCACTCCACGGCGCCTCCGGCGCAGCCGAAGTTACGAGTCACTCATGTTGAAGATTACGACTCACAATTCGACGAATGCCGCCACTCTGAATGTGGAAGGAAGACTGGCGGGCCCCTGGGTGGACGAACTGGAGCGAAGCTGGCGCGCCGTGAAGGATGACTCGCCGGACAAGCCCGTCATCGTAGATCTCTGCGAAGTCACTTTCGTCGATGCCGAGGGTAGAAGGCTCCTCAGCTCGATGTACGAGCAGGGTGCCCGCTTGAGAACCTTCGGGTGTATGGCGAAAGGCGTCGTGGAAGAGATAGTCCAGGCGCATGGCCGGAACGCTTAAACAATGTCGGCGTCGAGTTTCGATGCTTCAGCGCAAAGCGAAACTTTTCGCTTCACTTTCTCGAAAATCACGTCATTCCCGCGAGCGCGGGAATCCATCCTGTTCCGAACGAAGAGTGCCCGCCCATCCCTCGATAATCGCCCCGCCGCTGGCGTATCCTGCTGATCCGGACTCCGCTGCCGCACTCCATGAGCTTACTGTTTGATGACCGTGCCATCAAATTGCCGGATTACTCCCCACCCGCCATTGAGGTGCTCGGGGCCGTCACGGAAAGGATACCTCGCCGCCAATTCTTCGTTGACCTCGATTCCCCAGCCCGGCAAATCGCTGGCCCACAGGTAACCGTCTTTGTAGGCTGCGCAGCCGGTAAAAATCTCGGCCTCCACGCCTTGGATGACTCCACCCTCCTGGATGCCAAAGTTGTAGCTGGCAAGGTCGAGGTGCAACTGCGCGGTGTGCCCGACTGGCGAAACGTCTCCGGGGCCATGCCAGGCGGTTTTCACGCCAAAATTCTCCGCCAGAATCGCAATCTTGCGAGACGGCGTCAGGCCGCCCGCTTGCGACAGGTGTACGCGAATGTAATCAATCAAGCGCTCGACAATCAGCGGCTGCCACTCATGTGGACTGTTAAACAACTCGCCCATGGCCAATGAGGTCGCGCACTGCTGGCGAATCTGACGGAAGTAGGCAATGTCCTCCGGCGAGAGGACGTCTTCCAGATAGAAGAGCCGCAGCGGCTCGAGTTCCTTGGCGAATTGCACGGCCTGGTGCGGGCTGACGCGCTCATGGACGTCGTGAATCAGCTCGATTTCATCGCCCAGTTGTTTGCGGCACTCCTCGAGCATCTGCCGCGCATGACGCATGTAGGGAACCGAATCAAAAACGGGACCGGCGTGCAAGCCTTTGAGGGGAGGGCCGCCGCTCGGCCCGTACGAATCCATGCCGGGCACGCCCGTCATGATCTTGACAACCCGGAATCCCTTGGCCATTGCCTGACGAGCGCGGTCGACGGCCTCTGCGGCCTGCATGCCGCCCACGGTGGCGTAGGTGAGCGCGGCTTCCCGAGCCTTGCCGCCCAGCAACTGGAACACGGGCATGTTGGCCTGCCTGCCCTTGATGTCCCACAACGCCTGGTCGATCCCGCTGATGGCATTGTTGAGCACCGGGCCGTTGCGCCAGTACGCGCTGTTGTAGCAGGCCTGCCAGGTGTCCTCGATGCGGTCCGCCGGCTTCCCAATCAGGAAAGGCTTGAGATACTTCTCCACTGCCGGACCCACCAGGTCAGCGCGTTGCGTAAAAGTGGCGCAACCGTACCCGTAAAGGCCGTCCTGATCGGTGAGGATCTTGACCACCACCAGGCGCACGCCCGCCGGTTGAGTCGTGATCACTTTGATGTCCTTGATTATCGGCGACGGCAGCCCGCGTACGGCGCGCGCCGCCTGCTGTTCTGCGGCAACCTGTCGATTCGGCATCACCGCAGCGGCGACGCCTGCTGCAGCGAGTTGAAAGCTCTTTCTTCGGTTCATCACAGCCCTCCTCGATAAGAAATTGATAAACAGCCCTCTCCCTTGGGGAGAGGGCTACGGTCCGAGAGAACCCGCGCGCCACAACCTTGAAAACGGCGTATATTGTATGACCCTGGGAAGCAAAATGTAAATTCAAGTACAAGGCTGGGACGTATGGAACTATCGGAACATTGCCATTCCGAGTGCACATGGACCTCCGGCCCACCCATGAAGATAAAAGTCGCTGTCATCCTGAGCCCGTTCGCTTCGCTCAGGGTAAACGCCGCGAAGGATCTGGGGTTCCGGTGCGAGGCGAACTAATGCAGATTCTTCGCTTCGCTCAGAATGACAGACTTTCGATAGAGAAGAGCGAGATTCCTCGCTTCGCTCGGAATGACATCTCATGTTCGGTCGTGGGGGTTCAGATGCGCGCTCACTTCTGTGCACTCTTCATTTTGTTTGCCGCCGCGGCTGTAGCCTTCGAGCCGCCCGTAGACACGGCCGGCCCTTTGACCGTCCGTATCGAGCAACCCACGCTGGGTTCTTACGGCGCCGGGGGCCGGGTGCAGTTCGACCAGCCCGACGCGCCTTTCAACTTAGAGGTCGATTTGAGCAGCACTGCGGACCAGCCGTTGCAGGGCACTCTGCGTGTGCGCGTCATCGATCGCTGGCGAGTTGAACCTGATCAACCGGTTCCCTTTACACTCCCGCCTCGCGGCAGCACAACGGCGGCATTTCGGGTCAGCTTCGGTACGGGCACCTACAATGCGTTCTACCCGATTCATGCTCTGGCCGAATTCGACTACCAGGGCCGGCACATGGTGGCGCACCCGATCCTGATGGTCAGTACGACGCAAGCGAACATCCCGCGCGCGCCCCTGCCGGTGGAGTGGAAACCCGTCACGGTCTCCGTCAACCACCCCTTGGGTATCTGGAGAGAACCGGTGCGGCGCGAACGCTGCGTCGTCAGCGCGGAACCACCACAATCCGGGGCCAGCGGGCGCGAGATATTCCAGTTCAGCCCCAGCATTCAGTATTCCGAGCGCCGTGACGCGATTGTCATGACGCTAGGGCCGCGCCCGCCTTCGCTGCGCGAACGCGTGGACGCCTGCATCGTTGAATACCCGTTGGCTCTGCCGCAATACACACCTCTGGTTCTGCGCTTCGCGGCCTCCGCTCCCAGCGGTGCGCTGTTTCGCGTGCGGGCCCTCCCGTTCGACTCCCCGGCCGGCGAGGATGGCGCAGTCCTTTTCGAAAAGCGCGTGACCTCGGAGGCCCACGAAGAAGTTGAGGTGGATTTGGCATCCTACGCAGGCCGCAAGGCGCGGTTACAACTTGAAAGCTCCGGCGAAGCGGGCCAAGCCTCTTGGGTCGCGCCTACCATCGTGGCCGGCAAGGCGCAGACTCCCCCGGAGTTCCCGCCGCACGCTGATGCACCTTCGCGCTTGCTTGGCGCCGTCGAGGGCTATAAGCTGCGCGTATATCCGGGCTCACGAGGGGCGCTCGATTCGGCCATTGAACTGGCCAGAGGAGATCGCAAGCTGGTGTTCCACGGCTTCCGCGTTCAGGTGCTGGGTGACGACCTCCGAGACTCGAACTCGTCCAGCGAATTACTCTATGCCCACGAAGAGCCCGCCTCGGGGCGCTATCGCGTCCGCCATCACTTCCAGAGTTGGGCCGGCGCGTTCGACGTGCTCGCGGAAATGTGGGTGGATGCGCGAGGGCTTCAGGTGCGCTTCTGGCTGGAAAACACGCCGCCCGCGCGTCCCTGGCTCCGCGTGTACCTTGAGGACATCGCTGCCGGGCCGTGGACCGAGCGCGCCGAGAGGATTTACGCCGGCCCCGGCAACGTCATCCAGGACCCGCAAGCTTTTCGTCTCAGCTTCGACGGCCACAACCTCGCCACCTCATTCGTGGGATTCGATTTCGCTAACGGCATCTCGCTGCTTCAGGGCGTGGACGCTGTCCCGGATCGGCTCGAAGTCAGCCCGCAGGACCACTCCTACACGCTCGTCACCCCGCATGCGCAAACCATCACTTTTCTTCCGGCGGCAAACGTCTGGAAAGCTGTGAAGCTCTGGCGGGAGAACGACCTGCGTGCCGCGCCTGGAGTCCCGAAGCTCGCGGGTCGATTTGTTTTCGATCTTTGGGAGGGCCGTTACGCGGCGAGCGCCCAGGCGCTCGAGCGGGCATTCCGCTACGGCCTGACTGACGCTGTGGTGGTCTGGCACGACTGGCAGCGCTGGGGCTACGATTTTCGGCTGCCTGATCTCTACCCTCCCAACCCGCAGTTGGGCACACTCGCGGAATTCCAGAAGCTGGTCGAAACTTGCCGCACACACGGCGTGCTGTTCGCTCCCCACGACAACTACATTGACCTCTACCCCGATGCCGAGGGCTTCAGTTACGATAACGTATCCTTCCAGAACAACGGTCAGCCGCAGTGCGCCTGGTACCACGCCGAACGCGATGCGCAGTCTTACCGCGCGCGTCCCGATCGCATCCGGCCGCTGGTCGAGCGCAATCTGAACCTGATCAAGGCAGGCTTCTCGCCCACCGCGTATTTCATCGACGTCTGGTCGTCCGCGCCTCCTTATGACTTTTGGACTTCGGACGGCGAATTCGTGGAGCGCAGCGTCACGCGCCGGATCTGGGGCGAGACCTTCGCCTGGATTCGCAACTACCTTGGCGATAACGCGCCTCAAATCTCTGAAGCCGGCCATGACCGCTTGATTGGCTGGTTGGATGGGGCGCAAGCCAACATTCTGCGCGTCGATGCCGAGGGCAGGGGATTCGTATGGAAGATCCATTGCGCAGACGCTGAACGCATTCCCTGGATCGACGCCGCCTACCACGACCGCTTCGTGCTGCATGGCGCCGGATATGAGGACCGCTACGCTGCGGGCCTCGATTTGGCCACCCACGGAATCTACAGCGATGACTATATGGCGACGGAGATGTTGACCGGCCACCCCGCCATGGTAGAGACGCCGTTCTCACGCGACGTGGTACGCAAGTATTGGCTGCTGCATGATATTATGCGGGCGCTCGCGCTGCGCCGCGTCGAAGCAGTGGAGTTTGCCGGCGGTGACATCCACCGGCAACACGTGCAGTGGGATAACGGGGCCGACGTGTGGGTTAATCGAGGCGCAAGCGATTGGCGAGTCGGCGAGCATGCCCTGCCTCAGTACGGCTTTTACGCCCGCGCTCCGCTCTCGGGAGGGAAAGTTGAGACCGCCATCGAACGCCAATCCGCCGGCACAGTCGAGTGGTCGCGCTCGCCGGATTCTTATTACTACAACGACCGCCAAGGCGCTGCCTACCGCCTGACGCGGGAAGGCGAGACCTGGCGTGTGATCGCTGCGCCCGAGAGTGCCGCATTCACCGCCCGCATCCCCTGGACCGGCCCCGCTCCCAAGGGGGCCACGGCTATCGATGAACAAGGCACGGAACTGCGCCGCGTCCCCATTCGCTATGAAGGAGGTGCGCTGATTCTCGCCTTCGATTCTAAAACGTTCGCCTGTGTCTTAAGGTGAACCCGGACGTTGGGGGCGGCCCTCGTGGCCTCCTTGCATACTCAGAGGTGAAGCAGCGGAGACGACGGAGGGTCATCCCAATAACTAAGCAGTTGCTCATGCCCGTCCGCTGACGGGCACCCAGAAACCATGAAAATCGCACGACTGTGGACGGACGTAGCGCGGGCGTCCCGCCCGCGGTGGCGGGAGCGTCCCGCTCCCGCGCACGGGCAGGATGCCCTCGCGACGGCGGGCGAGACGCCCGCCCTACGATTTTCAGAGCAGGGCGGGTCGCAAGGGCCGCCCCTACGCGTCAGTCGCCGGCGCAGGCCCGAAGAGAAACAATGGCTTTTGCCCGTTTTGCGCTATAGAATTCACCTCGCGTTTCGTCAGGATCGGCCTGGAGATAGAAATAACTTCCTTGGAGGGAGTACCATGGCAATCAATCGAATGGTTCAAGTGCTGGGATTGTTTTCTCTTTCGCTCATGGTTTTGCTTACCGGCTGTGCGCAAAAAGAAACCGCGCCTCCGCAGCAGGCTGCGGTCCAAAAAGCCAAAGTCACCGTCAATTGGGATAAGGTCCTGACCGTCTCGAAAACCACGCCCACCCTGCAAGTCGTGGTCAACCCTCCCTTGCGTCGCGGCTCGCAGATTCACGACCGGGTGTTTCAGGCACTGCACGAACTGGGCGCTGACGACGTGCGCTACGTCCCCTGGCTGCCCTACCCCAAGCTGGGCGTGGCCGAACTCAAACCGCCCGCCGACGGCAAGACATCCTGGGACTTTTCTCTGATCGATCCCATGATGGAAGATTTCATGAACGCCCAGACGGGGCATTCGGTGATCATCAACTTCAGCACCATCCCGCAGTGGATGTTCAAGACGGAGAAGCCGGTGGCGTACGCTGCGGCTCCGGACCAGGTAACGTGGGATTACGAAAAAGGGACGGAGTTTCGCGATCCGACCCTGAAGGAAGTGGGGGACTACTATGCGCGTCTGGTGAGTTGGTACACGCAGGGTGGCTTTACGGACGAATACGGCAAGCGGCACGATTCCAACCACCACTACAAGATCCCCATCTGGGAGGTGCTGAACGAAGTCGACTCTGAGCACACGATGTCGCCTGAAACCTATACGCGTGTCTACGACGCCATGGTGAGCGCCATTCGACGTGTAGCGCCGCAGATGAAGTTCATGGGCCTGGCCCTGTCAGGGACTTCGCCTAACGCCTTCCTCGAAGAGAATCTGCCCGCATATTTCGAGTATTTCCTCAATCCCAAGAACCACAAGCCCGGGATCCCGTTGGATATGGTTTCCTACCACTTCTATGCCAACCCCTCTGCTGACGAGAGTCCCGAAGTGCAGCAATACACAGTCTTCGACCAAGCCGCGGGCTTCCTGAATTCGGTGCGCTACATCGACGCAATGCGGCAGCGCTTGTCTCCGAAAACACAAGTCGATCTGGACGAGCTGGGGTGCATACCGGCTGACGATAACTCAGTTCCCCGGAAACCTATTCCTGATTCTTACTGGAATCTATGCGGCGGCGTTTATGCATATCTCTATGGAGAGTTGGCGCGGTTTGGGATTGACGTGGCCGGCGAGTCGCAGCTGGTGGGCTACCCGTCGCAGTTCCCGGGTGTCTCGATGGTGGACTGGACAAGCGGCCAACCCAACGCCCGTTTCTGGGTGCTCAAGCTGCTGCATGACAACTTCGGCCCCGGTGACAAGTTGGTTGATACCAATTCCGGCATTGCACAAGTGTTTGCCCAGGGATTTGTGACTCGCGATGGCAGGCGCAAGCTGCTGCTGGTTAATCAGCGCGACCGCGATTTTGATTTGACGGTGCCGGCTGGAAGCGGGGCGGAGGTGATGTACGTCGATCAGACCACGGGTTCTCAGCCGCCTGCAACCGCTCACATGAACGGTGAACAAACAACTCTGCACGGGCTCGCGGTGGCGGTGGTGACGCTTGCGCAGTGAGCTGAACCACCCCTGTCCCCTCCTTACAAAGGAGGGGAATTCGCTCCCCTCCTCTATGAGGAGGGGCCTGGGGGTGGTGAAGATACAGCGCAGGTCTGCGCTACCCATCTTCCTACATACCGTACAGCGTCTCTGTGTTCACAGGCAGGCCGAGAAGCTTCAGGTAGGTGAAAAGCTGCATTTTATGATTGGTGAAATGCTCGAGGAAGGAGATGGCCATGCGCTCCATCTTGGCCGTCATACCCCAGGGCACTGAGACGACTCTGCTGGTAAAGTCCTCCTCACTCAAGCCATCCAGGACCTGGCGCAGGATTTCCTTGTCCTTCTTGAGTTTGTCCAGGGCCTCCTGGATGGCGCAAGAAGGGAGCTTTTCGAGCTTCATGCCCTCTTCCATTTCTTTCATTGTGGGCCACTTGCCGCTGACCAGCATCTCGAGTCCGCCCCCCACGCCCTCGCTCAGGTGGCAAAGCACTTGGCCGGTACTCATGAACGTCGGGCCCGGCGCCCAATCGAGTTTTTCCGCCGGGGCCATTCCGATAAGCCTCTCCGCCGGCCGGAAATTGTCGATGACCATATCGTAGTATTCATTCTTAGTCATAGTTCTCCCTCTCAGTTTGTGTGCTCTGCCTGCGTGCGCGCGGGGCCTGTCGCCGGTGATCCCACTGACGTGCGCCCCGTTTACATTCTCTCATGATTACTAGTATTACTATGTTAAGTCGTGTCGTTCCAAATTTGCTTGAACTTCGTTCCGCAGCAGGGACAGAGTCCGCTCCATCTCACCAGCCAAGGCTGGATCGTGCGGAGAATCTGTTCCCACG
>JBEKLY010000154.1:0-18003 GCA_050010015.1 Terriglobia bacterium | reverse complement strand
GGGATAGTCCTGATCTTCCAGCCCCAGCAGCACCAGGTGGCCGGCGTGGCTGGAAGGAAAGCCGGAAACTTCCAGGTCATAGTGCATCAGTTCACCGGGCTTCGAGTGGGGGTCGTCTTTGCCGCAGAAATACCGCTTTTGATAGTAATAGCACGGCCCCCAGGTGAGCACGCACCCCACATTCAATCGCTCGCCGGCAATCTGGCGCATCATCGTCTCGGGCGGCACGCCTTCCGCCGGGTTCTGGTAATGCGCGCAGCCGGCCGCGTGTACATGATGATCGCCGGAGTACCACCTGTTCTGCGAGGGATCGATCCAGCGCTTCATCGCAAACGAAACCTCGGGCTCGCCGCTGTTTGACACCACGAGCGTCTTGGTTTGGGGCAAGTATTCAGGCCCCATTGAACACTCCACCGTGTAGGTTCCGGCGGGTAACACTACCTCATCGCCGTCGGCGCGGTAGACTTGCGGCTGGAAGAACAGGTCCGGGGCGAGCCTTTTGGAAGGATTGGGGTAGATCCGGTTGAGGCCGTCGCGAATGATGAAAGCCGCGGTTGCCGGCTCGCCCTTTTCATCCCTCACGTGGAGTTGGACGTGATGCGCGGGAAGGACATTGAAGAGGATCACCGTCTCATTGCGGAAGCCTATGTCCTGCGTCCCCTGACCGACGTTGAAACTGATTTTGGCGGCTCGCTGGCCGCTCTCAAGACTGAAGATCTCGAGTATCCCGTATTCCAACCCCATGCCGCTAAGGCGCTCGGACATCGGGTTCTTGTCGAAAAGTGTGATGTCCGCCCAACGCTCCCGCGCCTTTTCGGGGGTGAGTACCTGGGCAGGTTCCGCGCTACCGTTCGATTGGATGTACACGGGGCCGCTGTTGGGACTCTCGACAACGAGCTTGGACGTCACTCCGGCCTGGTTGATCACCTTGACCAGGAAGATACGCGTGCCAGACTGCATTAATTCCGGCTTGGCTGCGCCAGTGTTCACCTTGACGCGGCTTTCCGCGTTGATCTCCACGTTGACCAGAACGAACTTGTCGAGAGTTGCTTCAATGGCCCGCACTGCTGCGGCCTCGTCCGCGGTGGCAAGCGCCTCATTGATGTGCTGCTGGTCCTCGGTCGTGAGAGGCTGGCCGAGGTATTCAAGCGCGGCTTCGACTTGCCGCACGTTCAGCGCCAGGGGCTGAATGGGCACCGACTGCGCAACCAAGGGTAAGCAGGAAAGGAACGGTCCCAGGAATAAGGCGCTCAGTAACCAGCGAGTACGGGAGGAATATCTCATCATATTGACCTCGGTTCTCGCGATGGAGGCTACGGCCGCCTGCAGCCGGTTCGCTCCCCGGTCCGGCCTCCATTCGGCGGATCGGATATCGAAACAAATTGGTTATGCTTCCCCGTAACTCGGCTTGCGGGCGGCCAAGATGGAAATGCTCTTGATCAAGGCCTCCGTCAGTCTGGATTATAACCTAGGTTTAGTTTGGCGGTCACGCTTGTCTGCGAGATGCGCCAGATGCTCTGGGAGAGGCAGCTAAGGCGACGCGATTACCAAAGCTTGCAGCATAACTGTTGGGAACAGCCCAAATATCCAACAACGCTACTCGGCCCTTCCCCTTAGCACTCGTTCCATCATCACCAGCCTCCCCGCCGTGGGCCTCGAGTTCTTCACCACCGCGTCCTGGCCATCGCGCAAGACGATGGCCGGCGTCTCGTCGCGCGGCCCGCGCCCCACAAAATCCTCGATATCGAGGTTCTTGAACGCGTCCACCTTGATTCCGCCGGTGTAATAATCCGGAATCGCGCCCCGCCACTCGAGCCCGAAGCCGCGCAGTTCAAGGTTATCCACCCCGTGCGCGGTGAAAGCGCCCAGATCGTACTTCCATATTCCGAGCCTCTGCGGCGTGGTGGGACGCAAATCCAGGTTCCCGCCCATGGCGGCGTTGAGCGCGCTCTCCCGGATTGTCTGCCGGAAATCGCGGAAGAGGATGTCGCGGATTTTCCCCGGTTCCTCCGCATACAGCACCACGGGCGCCTGGCTCGAAGCGATCACGTTGACGAAGCGCACGTTGCGCACTTGCCCCAGCGGGCCTTTGGGTTCTGAATCGGCTTTGGCGGCCGGGTCATATCGCACCACCGAAATGTGCACCGGCTCGCCCAGCCCCCACCACAACCCATTTATCAATCGCGTTTCAATCAGCAAGTTCGAAAACAAGACATTCTCGATGGTCTCGCCGCCGCGCACCTGGATGCAAATGCCGCGGTTGCTGTCGCGGATCACCAGGTTCGAGAAGGTGAGGTTGCGAATGTCGCGCGCCGCCCATCCCAGCCGCACGCCGGCCGAGCGGCTGACGATCACGCAGTTGTTCACGGTGATATTCTCGGCAGTCATCCGGCAATACCCGTCCGCGCAGGGGCTCACGGCGATGCCGTCATCGCCCGCCTCGAGATAAGAATCCGAAATCCGCACATCCTGGGAGCCCGCCACATCCAAGGCGTCGGCGTTGGGCACCAGCAGGCTGCAGCGGACGTTCAATCCGGTCAGCAGGGCGCGATTGCAGCACGCCAAGTGGATGCACCAATTCGGTGCATCGAGCACCGTCAGGTCACGCAGCACCACATCCCGGCACTGCACGAATAGCACCAGCACTCCCGGCCGGGCGAGCATGCGCACGGGGCCTTCCCGGTTTTCTCCCACCCGCTCCCACGCCGCCGCACCCTGGCGGGTCTCCGCGAAGTCCTGAAAAGGCCCCGGCGGGTGCGGCTGGCGCGGTTCGTGAATGAAGGCGCGGCCATTGCCGTCGATCGCGCCCGGGCCGGTGATGCCGATGTCGTGCGCATCCTCCGCCACGATTAGCGCCGTGGCCCGGCCCTCCGAAGACCGGCTGATCGAGCGGTAATCTTGGACCTTCGGGCTGCCCAGTATCGTCGCACCCGCCTCGAGGTGCAGCGAAACATTGCTGAGCATCTCGATCGTGCCGCTCAGGTAAGTTCCGGGGGAGAATTCCACTGTCCCTCCGCCCGCTTTGGCGCACCAGCGGATCGCGGCATTGATGGCAGAGCTATCCAACCGCTTGCCGTCGCCGGCCGCCCCGAAAGCACGCACCTCGCAGACGCCGGGCCGGCCCGCCGCAGGGACCGATTGGCGCGCCGCTCCAGCCGCGCCCAAAAGAACCGTGCACAAGGCGGCCGCCGTGCCCATCCCCACCAGCCACTGCCGTGTGACGCATGAGTAAGGCATCTCTTCCGATCCCTCCCTTGCCGCGCCGAGCGCGCCGTTTTGTTCGCTGCATATTAGCACATCAGGTTAGCTTGCCGGCGTGGGGTTACGAAATCCGGCTTTGTTCATGCCCTCGGCCTCTACGGGTGCTCTGTACGAAGCCAGAAAAGCGGTCGACAGGGAGCAACGGGAAACCCCGCGGAAGTTTCAGGCAGGAGTTGCACGTCCACGCCCAGCGAGTCATTCCACCCATCCACAAACCGCGGCCACTTAGGTGGCGAGGTTTCTTCCAAGCAAGAGATTCAGGTGCAATCTGCTCGTTGATACGGTAAACTTAGCTCACTCGATAAATCCAACAGGACTAACACAATGAGAAACCCACATCTCTCGCTTTTTGCTTTATCGCTGCTCGCCGGATTGCTGTTAGTGGCTGGCGCACATCGGATTCAGGCTCAGCAAGCGAGCAGCAAGACTCCCGAACTTGCCGGGAATAAGCCGGAGGCGTTTGGCTTCTCGTCCGAGCGACTGGAGCGGCTCCACGCCGTAATGGAGCAGGAAGTGGACGAGAAGCAGCTTGCCGGCATCGTCACCATTTTGGCGCGCCATGGCAAAGTGGTGGAGGAAAGGACATACGGGAAGAAGGACATCGCAAGCGGCGCGCCCATGACGCGGGACACGATCTTCCGCATCTTCTCCATGACCAAGCCGGTCACCGGCGTGGCCATGATGATCCTCTATGAACAAGGTAAATGGTATCCGTTGGATCCGGTCTCGAAGTACATTCCCGAATTCGCCCATCTGAAAGTATTCAAGGGTGTGGACGAGAGCGGCAAGATGATTCTGGAAGACCCCGTCCATCCCCCTACGATGCGCGAGCTGATGACCCACACGGCGGGCTTCACTTACGGGTTCTTCGGCAACACAGTGGTCGATAAGATGTACTTGGACGAGCACGTGTGGCAGTCCAAATCACTGCAAGAGATGATCGACAAGCTGGCGAAGATCCCGTTGCTCTATCAGCCCGGAACGCGCTGGGTCTACAGCGCGTCCATGGATATCCAGGGCTACATCGTGGAAAAACTATCGGGCCAATCGTTGCCCGATTTTATGCAACAGCACATTTTCGGTCCCCTGGGCATGAAGGACAGCGGCTTTTTCGTTCCCGCGGAAAAGCGCAACCGCTTTGCCACGCTCTATGCATCGGGCCCGAACGGCGAGCTGGTTTTGAGCCAGGCGCCCACCGTAGCCACCGACGATTATGCCACCCAGCCATCGATGCCGATGGGTGGGGGCGGAATGGTTTCAACCGCCGAGGACTATCTGCGCTTCGCCCAGATGCTTCTAAATGGAGGCGAGTTGGATGGGGTGCGCATCCTGGCGCCAGCCACGGTCGAGCTCATGACCACCAACCATCTCGCCCCCAACCTCATGACGGGGGAGTTCTCAATTGGTCCAGAGATCATGCGGCCCGGCTTGGGGTGGGGCTACGATTGCGCGGTCTACACGGACCCGCGCGAGGCCGACGAAGTGGTGGGCAAAGGCACTTTCTTCTGGCTCGGAGCGGCGGACACCTGGTTCTGGGCCGATCCCACGAATGACCTGATTTCTGTGGGCATGACCCAGCGAAGGATCGGCCCTGGTGAGCCCAATGTGCAAGCGTTGAGCCAGCCCATGGTCTATCAAGCGCTTGTGAAGCCCGGGAAGTGATCCGCCGAAGCGCGCCCCGGACAACCGAGTACGCCCTGATTTAATCAGTGCGCCGGAAGCGGCTTGCGAGGGAGCTTTTCCTCACGCACGGCGAGATCGTAGATAACGAACGCCGCCACGGCGGCGGACTGTTTCAGATCGTCTTCTAGGTCATGATCATAGGTATCCATGTTGGTGTGCGGGGCGCGTGTGTCGTTGCCTTCCATATAATCACGAATCCACTGGAACCCCGGAAGCCCGATTTCGTCAAATGACATGTGATCGGTCGAGCCGACCCCGGCGATGGAAAGCGTGGCAGCGCCAAGGTCGTTAAATGGCCTGAGCGAGGCGCGAAGAATCGGCCGGGCAGCCTCATCCCCCTCGAGGAAAACTCCACGAATGCGTCCTGTCCCGTAGTCGAAATTGAAGTAGGCGTCGAATTCTTCGTACTCGGGCTTGAACTCGAACCGAGCGTGGCTGGGCCGGCCGTCTGGCGAGACTGTGAGACTGCTCATGCCGGCTGCATCGAGCACCTTGGTGTGAGTGGGAATTATGGTGGAGTCGTCTACTGTGATCGTAGTGGTAGCCGAGTTCGAAACTGTTGCCGTTTGGGTTGCGACGACAGGGTAGTGCTTATTGTTCCTTACGCCAACCCTGTTGCCGACAACCGTGTAAGCCTGAAAAACCCGCAAGCCCCGATTCGTAGTCGGGGCTTGCGGCGAAAACTGTCAGGAGGACACTGAGACCGCATGCGGTTGTGCCTTCAATACAAGCTAAAGAAAGAGGAGCCATGGTAACAACGAGCTGTTGCCGTTGGCAATTATAGACAGAAAATAAAACCCCTTCGGCAACCCGACGGGCAGAGTCATTTCGGTGCTCACAATCTGGCGGCCGGTCGCCACCCCGGTGCTGCTCCAGTTGTAGGTGCGGGCGTAGTAGACGTTCCCGTTCGAGAGACTGGTAAGGCGCGCGATCGGATAGTTGGAGACGTTCTGATTTTCGTCGCCGTAATCGGCGCCCCCGGAGATGCCGTTGAACCCGGTGCCGGTCACAAGATACGAACCGTCATTGTTTTTTTTCACGTTGTAGATGACGGGTTTTCCGGCAAGGAGCGGATATCCGGCAGGCTTGAAAGTGTAAAGCTGCAAACCGAATGGCGACAGGAGTACAGTGCCATTCGGAAGGTCAAGCATGTCCATTATAAACGGAACCGTAGGCCAGGAGGTTCCGCCGCCGGGGGCGTCAATCGCCGTGAGACTGTTGTTGCGGTAGTCGTAGACGAAAAAATAGGTCGGAGCGCAATAGCCACACGCATAGGGGGCCTCGGCCATAAGAACGTCACCGTTGACCATCATAGCGGCAGGCGCGTCGTTGGCCCCTATTGCGACTCCAGCCTGTTTAGGAAACGTTGGTCCCAGAACCCAGGCGCCCGGATTGGTGTTACCGGTGGGTGTATAAATCAACGTCTGATCGGTGCCGCCGATGTAAAACGCGTTTCCATTGGGCAACAAGAAGCCCCCACCCAATTCGCCGTTTGGATTGAAGATATACGCCGGGGGGATGGCGTCCGCGATCCACTCATTTGTGGAGGGCACGTAGCGCTCTGACGTGGTGGAGTAGATGTCGAGCGTCAGAATGCTGTTATCGGGCAGCTTCACCCACGTGGTTTCATCCTGATCGCCGATAGAGCACGGTGCCGCTGACCAAGTGTTTGCAGCGACGTTGTAGATCAGCATAGGGCCCTCGTAAATGCCGGCGAGATAGTCGATGCAGTCCGTCCCCGCTACTGAATAGGCCAGCACATTGCCATTCGGGAGCACCATGCTTTGTCCATCTACGAAATTCATATCGGAGTACACCGTGGTCGCGTTTGCTAGCTCTGTCCAGGTGTTTGCGACTGGATCATACAGCTCCGCAGAGCCTGCGGGGGCGTTGCCGTACTCGCCGCCGGAGACGTAAATCTTTCCGCTGGGGAGCATGGCCGATTGGAAGTACAGGCGCTGGTAATCCATGGATGCCAGTTGGCTCCATGTACCGTTCACATAACTGCCCGTGCTGTCGGGCGTCAACCGGTACCAGGTGTTGTCATTGTATCCATTGGCCGCCACCGTGCCATCCGAGAGCAGCATCATGACGCCGATATTCTCAGGCGCTGGATTGACGAGAGGCGTCCACGTTCCCGCCGTGGTGGTGGTCGAGACGACGGGAAGCGAGGCGACGGCGGTCGCGTCGTTCGCTGGTGGTAGAGGGGGATGGTGCCGGGGGGGCAAAGACTGTGCGCCGGCGGATCCCATCGAGGCCAGGACTACAATCAATGTTACTCCAAGCGTTCGAAACAGCTTCATATCTTTTCCTCCTCTCTTTGGATTCGGTTCGGGATGGAGCACCATGCTCGCAACGAAGGTCAAGAACTCTCTTCATTCGCTTCTCTGACCTTTGCATAATGATGCTTGGCTAATGCCGCAGATTGTACTCGCCGCGATGGTGCCCGTCAATAGAAAAATAACTAGAAAGATAGTAATATATGTCAGGACGACTTCGCCATATACATTTTTCGCTATGGAGGGCCAATGCGGGCTGGCAAGACACCCCGCAGTCTGACGCGGGTTGAGGATGGGCCTAGGGCAGAGGAATTTGCCAAACGAACCTCATTGCACTGCCGGCCCCACTATCACTTTCACAGTAGCCCGTATTCCCGATTCGCGAATGCTGAACCGAGGCAGTGCGGCAGAAGGCGGCATCAGGCCGCGCTGAAGCGTCCCCGATAGATGCTGGGAGCGATCCCGTAGCGGCGCTCGAAGGCGCGGCGAAAACTATCGGCGCTGGCGAAGCCGACCGACTCGCCAACGCTTTCTATCCTGGCGCCGGGGGCCGACTGGCGGCAGCGAGCTTCCTCGAGCCGCAACTTCTCCACGAATTCTCCGGGAGGAGCACTGAAGGTGTGTTTGAAGGACCGAGCAAAATGACGCGGTGAGAGACAAGCTTTCGCCGCCAGCGCCTCAACCGAAAGGTCTTGGTGAAGATGGGCAGTAATCCATGGCGCCCTGCGCCAGCCGGCCGTTATGTTTCCGGCTTCCCGTAGAGCTCCTCCTCGGACAGTACGGGTCGCTCTCCAAATTCCTTTTCGGCCCTCGCGGCTGCGCCAAACATTGGTCCGCGAGCCGGTACCACTGGTGCGAACGTCATTAAGCCGATGTTTTCCGGTACATCGTCGTAGACAGCCTCGATGCCCCCGCGTCGAAAATACGTCTCGTGCCAGAACCCGGTTCCGCCGGAGTCTTTCAAGAAGCTCTGCCACCACTGCCGATGCGGGTCCGAACGCGTCCACTCCAAAAGCGAGTTTGGGTCACGCCAGTATTGGCGTATGCCAACGTGCATTGGAAATAACGAGTAGATGAACGTCTCGTGCCGAAGCAGCCCGTCGGGCTGTGCCGCAGCAGAAGAAGATATCTTCGGCCCAAAGCCTAGCAGTGTCTTGATTCCGGCGATGCGATTAACTCGCATCCCAAGATAGATGACCACCAGATCCGGATAGGCAGACAGATTGACGGTACGCCGTTCCACACGTGTGCGCATTGCGAAAGACCCTCCCGACTCCATGATAGCCATCAAGCACGCGGGCTAACAAGCCCGTTCCTACGCCCAATCGTCTGAGAACCATCAGTTGTAACTCTTGTCCTCGAGCTCCGCATAATCTGTCGCGTGTGACACCCTTGACCTGACCTTACGGACAACGCTGTCAGTCTCGAGGTGTCGGCCTTACTCCGTGCCATTTGCGCCGCAGTCTCTCCGCGTCTTGTGTTACCATCCCGCGGCGTGCTGGTCCTGATGCCACATCGGCTCATCAGCACCGGATCGTCTGCTGGATGCGAATCCCGGCCGCGTGCGGATCGCCTCCTACGTCGAGGACGGTCAAGACCGGTGGTATGCCGTGGAGGTTTTACTCCTGGAGTCCGTCCCATGACCAGCGTGGGATGCTGAGGCCGTTCGGCCCATCATCGGCGGACTGGTGGTAGCGGGACATCGTTGTCGTCGTCGCGTAGGCGAAGTAGTCGTGCAGCACTTGTCGCAAAGCAGCGTCGTTGGCTAGTCCGACATCGACTAGGGCCTGATCGAAGCACGCAATCGCGCGGCGATCCATTTCATCGTGCTCCCCGTTGCCGCTGTGTATCTTGACGACGGTGGTCTCGTCACCATAGGAATCGGAATACGTGGTCGGGCCACCGAGCGCCTCAGCCCAGTAAGCGGCGAGTCGCTCGACATGCTGTGCGTTGAAGCCATGTCTGAACGCATGGGCGACCACCTCGTCCGCCATCACCCGATGATGCCAGGCGTCGGCAAGACGTCGCAGGCCTTCGTTACCACCCGCCGCCTCGAAGACAGTTTGCATGCGTACATGATGACATTCCTCGCGTGTCCATGCAACCGATGTGCCCGGCTAGTAATGACTCACTTTGACGTCACGGGTGGCGCATACGTCACGACGTTTTTTGTCGGGATGTATGCGCCCTGTCTGAGCGGATAATCACCGCTGGACGGCCAAGCAGGCGGAAGAGAAACTGAACTACCTGCATAACAATCCGGTGAAGCGAGGGTGGGTGAAGGAGCCCAGAGATTGGCCGTGGTCGAGTTGGAGGTTTTTTTCCTGAGCGACGCTTCACTGCTGGCGATGGCCAGCGTGCCGTGAGAAGGGGGCGGTGGGCCTTAGCCGCACGAGAGGCGCATACATCCCGACAAAGTACGTCGGGACGTATGCGCCACCCGCGTGATCTTTTTGGGTGCCTGCCAGTTGACGGGCACGAGCGACTGCCCTGAAAATGACTCCCCTCCTCAGCGGGAGGAGGGGCAGGGGTGGTGGGTGCCAGCACCACAACCGGACCAACCACCCCCTTCCCCCTCCTTAACTAAGGAGGGGAATCGGGTTGGCGCGGAGCGAAGACCTGCGGTCGTGATGTGCCATGGCTCGGCAATACGCACAGCTTGGCTGTGCGCCAGCCCTCCGGCTATTCCAACCACACAACCTGGAACGGTTTCAAGAGCGTTCGACCACTCATCGGGGTTGCAGAAAGTCGGTCCGACGCAGCTTTCGAAAGTTCAATGGGCATTTCCTTGCCCGTCGTATTCACAATAAACGTGCTGTTGTCCATGTGGGGAACCGCCAGCACACCCGCAGGCAGCGGCGTGCTGAGGAAGCCGCTGCCGTCTGGAATCATTTGCCGAACCAGTTGCAGGAAGCTGTCATCTCCCGGCCAGAAAGCTAGCTTCACAACAGTTCCCCGCCCCAGCTCCCGCCGTGTCGCGGCAGGCCTGCCATTCAGAATGCTCTGTTCACTCTTGAAGGCGGCGATCACCTCAGCTTCGGGACCTGACTCGAGGAATTCGCAGTAGCCTTCCAAACCCACGGGAGAGGTGCCGGTCATTCCTCCGCCTTGCCACTCGACTTGTGGAGCACTTCTTCCGCTTGTTCCCGCCGGACCCATCCAGCGAATCGTCCGCACCAAACCTCCCGTGAGCATCTGAAGGTTGGCGGCAAATCCGTCACCTCGGAAAATACCGTTTGCGTCCATATAGGCGGTGAAAGGCGTGATCACGACCACTCCCCCGCCCTCTGCATATTCCCGTAGCGCAGCAGTGACCTGAGCGTTGTCCAAAGCCGTCGCCGCGGGTATCACCACCAGTGCATACTTCGCGAGATTTGAAGCAGTGGCCGCCTTGGGAATATTCATGCTGTCCACGCCTATACCCAGCCGATGTAGCGCGTCAAAGCATTGTGGCAAAACCGCCGGGCTGGATTTGATGTGCGGATAGATTTCGAGTGCGGCGCGCTGCTCGAAGTCCGTAAGGACGACGGCCTTGGCCTGCACAGGATTATCGATGAGGTGCTCTCCCCATTTTTGGAAGATCTGGCCCAGTTCCACCGCCCACTCGAAATCGGGCTCGGGTTGCCCTGACCAGTCCAGCAGCCCGCCCCAATGGGGCCAGTGGCCGCCGCGCCAGCGGTTGCCGCTCCAATAGAACAGGCCGCAGGTTCCAAACGCAGCCGCCTCCAGCCCATACATTCGGAATTGCTCGTGGGACGGAAACGGATCCCAGATGGAAGTGCTACCCATAACTCCAAAGCGGTTTTCGGTCGTGATAAAGTGCCGGCGTCCATAGGCGGAGCGGTGCATGTTCTGGTGCCAGGCCAGGTCGGCCCAAAATTGCGGGTCGTCTGCCCAAGGTTGATAATAGTTCAGGCCGGCGATGTCCATAATCTTGTCAGCCTGAGGATCGTCTGCGACCGCATCCCACTCCGTGTTCCAATCTGTGATAATCCACTGTTTTGCTCCGGCTTCGCGCAAGGCCTCCGCTTGCATGGCGAAGAACCCCAACAGAACGTCGCGGCGGAAGTGGCGGTGCGCGAGGCTGAGCGCGGCGATCTCCTTGCCGCTCTCCTCCACGCCTTCACCAGGCTGAGGCACTTCATCGAGCGACCGGACCTTCATTCCCCAACTCACCAGATTCAGCCGGCGATTGAACTCCTCCGCGGCGCCATAAGTCTTCTTCAGCCACTCTTTCCAGGCCTTTTCGCAGGCAGGATTGTAACAGAGGCGGGTGACGGCGCCTTCCTGTTCGTTGCCCAGTTGCCACGCAATGACCGTGGGGTGCTCGTGGAAGGCTCCACCCATGGCCAGAATGTATTCGCGCAGGGCGCTCCGATAGAGAGGATGATTAAGACAGGGGGCATGCCGCGCCATGGGATGCGCCTTTACTCCCGGGTGAAGTTGCACCAGGATGTCGGAGTTGCCGGCGGCGAGCCACTGCGGCGGAAGGTATGAGCCTGTGCCCAGGATCGCCTTCATTTTTCGCTTCTCTAAATCGTCCAGGAAGTTTCGTAACCAGGCAAAATCATATTTCCCCGAAGCCGTTTCGAGATTTCCCCAAGACGACTCTGATACCCGCACCGCGTTGATATGCGCCCGCTGGAAGTGGTCCAGCATATCGTTCCACTCGGCTCTGGTTTGCAGTTCCGGGTAAACACTGGCGCCGAAGAGGAATTCGGTTACCTTCATGGACGACTTCGTGATGACCTCTAGCGTGTCTGCTTGCAGTCCTCCGTGAAACGCGGCCGGCGCTGAGGTTGGCGTGAGCGACAGCAGTGCTTCTCCCACGACCAGCTTTCCGCTGTCGCTCAGGAATTGTCGACGAGAGGTCTCAGAAATATTCGACATGATTAGCGTCTCCATTCGTTGTCGGCGGGTCATGCATTGGCTTGTCTCTCTCCGGGGTTGAAACTTGCGAAACGTTGGTTATTGTCCTCAGTCAGAAGTTCGTTGAAGAATTCAGCCCGCGGAGCGGGCGGCAGCCAGTAGCCCACGGCGTAAGCCGTGGGTCGGTAGGCTGCACCCTCGCCCCCGTCCCCTCTCCCGCCGGGCGGGAGAGGGTGGCCCGCACCGGCGTTGTCATCAGCCGGGGCGGGACGAGTGAGGGGGTCCCAACCTTTCGTCCACTCCCTGGCCGTTCACAGCTCGCCTGTAAATGCGTTGGGCAGGGACCATGCAACATCCAGCACTTTCCTCACAAACAGCCCTGGCGCCTCCAAAACCATTCCATTAGGGATTCGCATGAACGTATATCCCAATCGTTTGAGCTCAGCGTCCCGTCTCCCATCGCGCTTGGCCTGACTTGGCTGGGCATGGGCGCTCCCATCCAACTCCACAATCAACCGCCGCCGGGGGCAGCAGAAATCGACAATGTCCTGATCGACAGCATGCTGGCGTCGGAACTTATAGCCTTGAAACCTGAAAGTACGCAACAAGCGCCAAGCAGTCTCTTCGGATTCGGTTTCGTTCCGCCGAAGCTCGCGGGCCTTGGCAATTTGGGGGCTACTGCGCGCGAAGGAGCGCCGGCGGGGATGGGTTTGTGTCGTTGTAGGTGCCACTTAGATCGCCCCCTCACCCGGCCCGGGACGGCTGATGAAAGCGCCGTCTCGGGCCACCCTCTCCCCCAAGGGGGGAGGGTTCTTAACGCTGGTTTGGGCAGCAAATGTAGAAACTCTAGGACTAAAGCACCGCCCTTCCGCTTCCGCGAGTAAGATCGCTTACTAATTCTGCTAAGCACTGTTTTGGCCCCGTGTCACTAACCTTCGTCGGTGTCTGTCAGGCGCAGGCGCACGGTATTCTTATACCCAGCAGGAAGAGTAACCGGCCGGTCGTAATTCCCCCATTCGAGGTCGGGATATCCCCAAACGTTAGCGATGTGAAGGCAAACCTTGCCATCCGCCAGGACTTCCGTGCGGACGGCGGCCGTGCCATCCGACTCTACCCGCACGCCCAATCCAGTTCCCGCCAACAGGCACGACGCCTGCCGTATATTCTCCTTCAGGCTGCGGAAGTCGTTCGTTCCACGCCTGCCGGGATCCTCCGGGCCGTAGAGGAAGAAGTTCTTTGTGTCCTGGGCCCACGGCCCCTGCGGAACGTTGCGATAGCTTTCAGCCGCTCCGCCGGGATCGCGCATCGCTGAGCCCTGAGGACGGCCGATGTGGTCGGGAGGATAAGCCGACCACAAGGCCGTTCCGTCCCACGTAAGTTTACTGATAGAACTAGAGAGTATGAAAGCGATTCCCATCTCGCTCATGCCCTTCTGCTGGCTGCGCACCGTGTACTGGGTGGTAATCAACCCGTGGCCGTCGATGCGAATCTCGAACTCCGCTCCGAGATCGTCGCCGCCTCCGCGCCTCTGCATGTAAGCACCTGCGATCTTTATGACCGCAGCATCAGAGGTCGTCGAGTAGCTCATGCCGGCCAGCCACCAGCGGGGAAGCTCGACGGATCCGAGACTCAGAATCGGTCCACCTTCAATGATCCGCTTTCCACGGAATGTCCCCTGCGTGATGAGCCCACTAGCCTTGTCGAACAGAACCGTGAAGTCGTGGCCTTCGACAGCGACGAGATGTGCGTCTTCGGATAACTTTGGCGCCGGACCTCTTTCCGCCGGGAAAACATTGGATCGGCTTCCCAGCCGGAGGTTGAACTCGTCAACAAGAATTCCGCCGGCGCGGATGAACTTCAGGTTTAGAACCTCTCCCGATGCCCAGGCGCGGCCAGGGACACTGAGCGTGCCCTGCTGACCCGGCGCCAGAGTGAACCCCTTGATTAGCCCGGAATCTTTCCCCACCGTCCAACGGATCTGGAGTTCACCGAGATTGGTGTGGTTGAACCAGTTCTTTATTGGAAGCGTTAGAGGGCTTCCGGCGGCCGGCACCTCAGCGACGTCAATATCCGCGATGCGCACCGGCGAATAGGCCTTCTTGGTCAGCCAGTATTCGGGCTTGGGCCTCCGCCACCCGTCGATGATTCCCCACTCGCCATATCCGACCGGTCCATCGGGCAGCAGGAAGACTTCATCGAAGCCTCCCCAGATGGCGCCACCCAGGCAGCCATCGGCAGTGTAGCAGTTCTCCCAAAACTCTTTAATGCTGCGCCCCCAGTAGTTCCTCACGCCCGGATCACGCTTCAAGGTTTCAGCGTTGTAACAGGAAACGTGCGCATATTCGTCATTGAGCTTGGGATAATCCTTGCTCGCCAGATTTCCGTTCCATTCGGGGTAGTGCTTGCTGAAGAGGTCATAGCAGTCGACGCCGCGAGGGACAGTTTCGGGATAACTGAATATGATGGGCCGCGTCGTGTCTTCCTGTTTTGCGTAGTCGTGTTCCTTCTGAAAGTTGGTCCCCCAGGCGCTTTCGTTTCCTAATGACCAGAAAATGACGCACGGATGGCTTCTGTCCCGCTCGATCATTTCGGTAAATTGATTCAGGTAACGGGAGGTAAACTTCGGATCCGACTGCGACCCTCCTGCCGTGACCGACCATTGCTGCTGGACAAAACACACGGCGGACTCTTCCTCGATGTAAATCCCATGCCGGTCGCACGCTTCGAGAAAACTTTCCGTCGGAGGGTAGTGAGAAGTCCTCACGAAATTGACATTGCCGTCGCGCAGCAGAATTGCGTCTTTCTCATCCTGCTCGGGAGACGTCCTCCTGCCCCACAGCGGGTGGGTATCGTGCCGACACACCCCGTGCAACTTCACCGCGTCTCCGTTGACGTACAGCTTGTTCTTCCGCACTTCAACTTTGCGAAAACCGAACTTCTTCGCAAGCTTCTCTACCGAACTTTTGCCAACGGTCAGCTCCGCTTCAAGGGTATAGAGGTTGGGGTGTTCGCAGTCCCATTTCACGGGGGACGAGACGGGAATCTCGATAGAAACTTCCTGCTTGCCGGCGGCGAAGGTCAACGAACGCGGACTTATTGCAATCTCTTTTCCCTCGGGATTCAGCAAGCGCAGGTTCAGTTTAACGTCACCCGTGTCACGCCTCGCCACGCCGGCCATCACTTTCAAAGTCGCGTTCTTGTAAGTCGAATCAAAGTCGGTCTCGACGTGCAGACGCGAGACGTGCGTGGCCGGAAGAATCACGAGGCGCACACTGCGCAGAATTCCACCGATGTAATGCTTGGCGTAATTGCTGGCATAGGAAATCTCATCGCTGCGGTCGGTTACCCCGACCGTAATCCAGGCGGGTTGGCCGGGCGTCACCGTATCGGTGATATCGCAATCCCACGACGTAAAGCCGCCATGGTGCTCCCTCACGAACTTGCCGTTCACCCAAACCCGTGCGTAACTGTAAACCCCTTCAAAGCGCAGTACGATCTTCCTGCCCACCGCGTCAGCAGGAATTTCCACGGACCGCTCAAACGCGAACTCGTTATCTCTGGCGAAGGGTATCCCCTGAGCAGCCAGTTCGCCCGGGACCGTGATATTGGTCCACCCGGCGGGGTCAACGGCATTTATCCAAAAGTCAGAAGGAGGAGAAGTGGTCAGCTTCCACGTCCCGGCGAGATCGATAAGAGGATGGGAAACCCCCGAAACCTCTTTGGGCAATGGAATGATCGTGGGCCTGGGCCACGCTGCATTGGCCGGCGCTTTTCCGGCGGCGGCAGAGGAGTTCCCGGGATCGCCACCCGGGTTCGCCAAGGCTCTGGCGTCGCTCGCCAGCCACATGGAAGAAAGCGCTGAGCTGCCGAGCTTCACAAATTCTCTTCGGTTGATCATGGCAGGTTCCTCTGTAATCTGTTTCAAAACCTTCTGTAGCCGATTGCAACGTGGATCGTTGACTGAGCGCGAAGCCGTGCTCCCCGGAGGGGAGCAATTTGAGTAGCCGGGGGGGTGAAACCCCCTGAGGCGACCCCACACCCCGCCTTCGGCACCCCTCTCCCCGCAGGCGGGGAGAGGGGAAAGGGGGTGAGGGGGCAAGGTTTCCGGGGGCGTTGCCCCCGGCTACTCATGGCCAGCCCCTGCCGGGCTGAGGGCTCGCGCGGTGGCCGGGGATCCTGGGCGGCATTCAGTAATCTCTCCTCTGCCGGGCGGTTTTGAACTAGCTTCTAGAAACCCCAGTATGATTGAGCAGGCCGGCGCCCGCTGCAGCCTGGACGGCGTAAATCTCCGGACTAATCCCGGTGGATTTGCTGTAGCGCTCGACGACCGCCGTGCGGAAGGAGTCTGTCTGGTCCTCCTCGACGAAGGCCACCATGCAGCCGCCGAATCCCGCGCCCGCCTGGCGCGCGCCGATCACACCGGGCGCCCCCAGCATGGCGTCCATCATACCCAGCATGTGAGAAGTACAAATCTCGTACAGGTCGCGAGCGCCCGCAAACGATTCCGCACAGAACCGCGCCATGGACACGCGGTCGCCGGCGGTAAGCGCCCCAGCCATCTCGAGCACCCGTTCGTTCTCTGCGACAATGAACTGGCAGCGTTTGAGCGTGGTGGACGGCAATTCCGCAGCATGCTCTTCCAATTCGCGACGACTGACATCGCGCAGGGCGGACACACCGAGGCGTGAAGCCCCTTCCTCACATTGCGCGCGTCGTGCCGCATACTCGACACCGGATAGTTGCCGCGGCGCCCGGGTGTCACAAATGACAATACGAATACCCGGCGCGATCGGCACGCGACGGTAGCTCAGGTCTCGGCAATCGAGCAAAAGCCCGCAATGCTCCTCGCCGAGGCACGACGAGAACTGGTCGAGAATGCCGCAATTCACTCCAACGAACTGGTTCTCCGCGGTTTGACAGAGGCGGGCCATCTTCTCCCGTTCCATTGTCCAACCGCCTGTTTCACGAAATACCACGGCCGCTACACACTCGAGCGCTGCCGACGAGCCGAGCCCGCTCTCGAGCGGCACCGTACTCTGAATCACCGCATCAAATCCCGGGAGGTTGAGCCCTTCGCCGGCAAGCACCGAGGCTACTCCTCGGACATAGTTGCTCCACTTGTGCAATCGGCTTTTGCCGACGGAGGCCAGCGCAAAGCAGTCCTCGTCGTCGAGGTTTGCAGCGTACAGACGCACCATTCCACTGCGGGTCGCGCGCGCGGCCATCCACGTGTCACGATCGATCGCCACCGTAAGCACGTGCCCCAGGTTGTAGTCCGTGTGGCTGCCCATCAGGTCCACACGTCCGGGCGCTCGCGCCCATAATTCGGGAGCGGCGCCAAATCTACTCCGGAAGAGTCGATCTACGTTCGCCCACCTTTCAGTTGCATTGGGCATATTCAGACTCCTAACTGGCGAAACGCCTCGAGCATAGCTTCAACATTCGCGGGCGAAATATCCGATTGCATCCGATGAGAAGGGCCCAGCAGAAGGCCGGTCCCGGAAGGGGCAAGCTGGCGCGCGCACTCCGCTGTGGCCCTGCGCACGGCGACGGAGTCATTTTGAGAGAGGATCGTCTGCGTGGATATGCCACCGTAAAAGCTCAGGCTCGCTCCGAACTGGCGGGATAGCCAGGCGTGATCCAGCACTTCCGGTTGAACTGGGTTGAGGACCGTGACCCCAATCTCCACCAAGTCCGGAAGAATGGCCCGAATGTCGCCGTCCGAGTGAAAGATAACGGGCAAGCCTGCGTCGTGGAATACTGCGATCATCCTTGCCAAGCGGGGCTTGATGAGCCGGCGCCACAATGGTGGCGAGAAGAGCATCGACTGCTGCGCGCCATAGTCATCGCCAAAGTAGCCGCCATTCACTCCAATCTCAACAAAGTGTTTGGCCAGCCTGACCTGGATGTC
>JBEKLY010000153.1:0-18050 GCA_050010015.1 Terriglobia bacterium | reverse complement strand
CATCTAGAGTGGCCGAGGGACGGGCCCGATGACGCCACGACAACCGCTCCGATAATAGATCGGGGGACAGGTGCCAACTCCCGCCCGGATATGGGGAAGATGAGAGGGGCCGACAGATTTTTTGATGAGCCTCTTCCCAGCCGGAAGGGGCTTTTGATTTTTTAGCCTCTTCGACGACCTCCGGTTATTTCCCCAACCCAAATCGGGCAACTCAGGTGAGAGTTATGCAGAGTTCATTCCTGCGAACGCGGGAATCAATTGGAGGAATCGTGAGTTACGCTATTCATCTCAAATGCCGGGAATGCTCCGGGACGTACCCTTTGGAACCGCGGGCCGCTTGTGACGAGTGTTGGGCGCCCTTGGAGGTCGTGTACGATTACGGGAAGCTCTGGGCTGATCTGCGGCGTGAGGACATCCGCGACCGCCCGGCCAACATGTGGCGGTATCGTGAATTGCTGCCGCTCGATGGCGAGCCATTGGTGGGCAAGCAGACAGGCTTCACTCCGCTCGTCACCGCCCCGCGCCTGGCGCGCGAACTTGGAGTGCGTGAGCTTTATGTCAAGAACGACGCGGTTAACCACCCCACGTTGTCCTTCAAGGACCGGGTGGTGGCGGTGGCGCTCAGCAAGGCGAGCGAGTTCGGCTTTGACACCGTAGGCTGCTCCTCAACCGGCAATCTCGCCAATGCCGTGGCGGCGCAATCCGCGGCCGCCGGCTTCAAGGCTTTCATTTTCGTTCCCGCCGACCTCGAGCCCGAGAAAGTCGTCGCCACGCGTATTTATGGTGCTAACCTCGTTAAAGTCCAGGGCAACTACGACCAGGTGAATCGTCTCTGTTCCGAAGTCTCGCAGAAATACTCCTGGGGAATCGTCAACGTGAATCTGAGGCCCTATTACGCTGAAGGCTCGAAGACGGTGGGGTTCGAGATTGCCGAGCAGCTTGGTTGGCGCCTGCCGCAGAATATCGTCGTGCCTATGGCCGGGGGCGCGCTCATCACCAAGATCTTCAAGGCGTTTGAGGAGTTGAGAGAGTTGGGCTGGGTCGAGGCGGCGAGGACGAAGTTCTTTGGCGCGCAAGCGACGGGCTGCTCGCCGATCACTACGGCGGTCAAGCGCGGCACGCCCGAAATCGAACCGCAGAAGCCGCACACCATCGCGAAGTCTCTGGCCATCGGCAATCCTGCGGATGGCTATCTGGCGGTGAAGCGAATTCTGGAGTCAGGCGGCGCGGGCGAGGATGTTGACGACACGGAAATTGTGGAGGGCATCCGCTTGCTCGCCGAAACGGAAGGCATCTTCACCGAAACGGCCGGCGGCGTCACCGTGGCGGTGACTCGCAAGCTGCTCTCGCAAGGAAGAATTAATCCCGACGAGTCCATCGTGATCACCATCACCGGCAACGGCCTGAAGACGATTGGCGCGGTGAGAGGTTGGCAAGACGAGGAGGAAGCGATTCGGCCAAAGCTCTCGGAATTTGAAGATCGATACCTTTGTCTCGCGCCCGCCGTCGCGGTTTGAGGCGCGGGGCAGGAAGCGCGAGCCGCTTCCGGGGCCTGATCAGAAGGCTCTTATCCCAACAGAGAACAAACTCAAGACCAAAGGAGAATCCGAATATGTCCAATGACACATCTGCCTACCGGCTTGGGACACAGGCGCTGCACGCCGGACAGGTTCCTGACCCCACCACCACAGCTCGTGCGGTGCCGATCTATTCGACCACGAGCTACGTGTTTCACGATACGGAACACGCGGCCAATCTATTCGCCCTGCGTGAATTCGGCAACATCTACACCCGCCTGATGAATCCCACCACCGACGTCCTCGAAAAGCGCCTGGCAGCGCTTGACGGGGGCGCCGCAGGTCTGGCGTTCTCCAGCGGCCAGGCGGCGGAGACCGCGGCGATCCTGACGATCACACACGCGGGGCAGAACTTCATTTCTGCAAACAGCCTCTACGGCGGGACATGGACTCTGTTCACACAGACCTTCTCGAAGCTCGGCGTTGAGGTGCGGTTCTTCGACCCCAAACGGCCCGAGGAGATCAGCAAGTTGGTGGACAAGAACACGCGCGCGGTTTACCTTGAAACGCCGGGCAATCCGAAAAACGACGTGCCGGACTACCGCAAGATTACCGATGTCGCTCACAGCCATGGTTTGCCGGCCATTATCGACAACACGGTGCTGACGGCGGCGCTGTTCCGGCCCATCGAGCACGGATTTGATATCGTGGTGTACTCGACTACGAAATTCATCGGCGGTCACGGCGTGCACATTGGCGGTGCGATCGTGGACAGCGGCAAGTTCCCCTGGGCGAAGGATCCGCAGAAGTGGCCGGAGTTCACCGCCCCCGATCCCGCTTACCACGGTATGGTTTTCGAGGAAGCGTTGCGGCCCATCGGCAACATCGCCTACATCATTTACGTCCGCACTCACTGGCTGCGCGACACGGGCGCCACGCAGAGCCCATGGGGGTCGTTCCTGACGCTGCTGGGTTTGGAGACGTTGCACCTGCGGGTCGAGCGTCATTCCAAGAATGCGCAGGCGGTTGCGGAGTTTCTCGAGAAACATCCTGCCGTGGCTTGGGTGAATTATCCCGGCTTGCCCAGCCATCCGGACTACGCCAGCGCTAAGAAATACCTGCCCGACGGCCAAGGGGCGATTGTGGGCTTCGGCATCAAAGGCGGCAAAGAGGCCGGGACGAAGCTGATCAACAGCGTGAAGCTGTTCAGCCACCTGGCCAACATCGGCGACGCGAAATCGCTGATCATTCATCCGGCCACGACGACGCACTCGCAGCTCACACCCGAAGAGCAGGCCCAGACGGGCGTGACGCCTGAGTATGTGCGCTTGTCCGTCGGCATCGAAGACGTGCGCGACATCATTGCTGATCTTGATCAGGCTCTACACACTTCGCAAGAGTAAGTAGGAGCCGGAAGGCATGCGGCCGTGCCGGCATGCTGCGATAAGGAAGAACACCCCATGGAAGAATCCGGGTCGGTTGGGATCGTCGAAACCAAGCACCTCACGTTTGCCGGGCCGCCCCAAGAGATGACGCTCGAGTGTGGGCGTACCCTGGGACCCATCACGCTTGCTTACGAAACCTACGGCGAGTTGAACGAAGCCCGTGACAACGCCATCCTGGCCGTGCATGCGCTTTCCGGCGATGCCCACGCCGCCGGATATCACAGTCCCCGCGACAAGCAACCGGGCTGGTGGGATATCATGATCGGACCCGGGAAGGCTTTCGACACACGGAAGTACTTTCTCATTTGCTCCAACATCATCGGAGGGTGCAAGGGCTCGACCGGACCCAGCTCCATCGACCCTTGTACCGGCCGGCCTTTCGGTCTCTCCTTTCCCATGGTCACCGTCCGCGACTGGGTTGACACGCAAAAGGTGCTGATCGATCATCTCGGGATCAAGCGCTTGCTGGGCGTCGTGGGCGGATCCACGGGAGGCATGCAAGTCCTGCAGTGGGTTGTCAGCTACCCGGAGATGGTGCGCCTTGCGATCCCTATCGCCACTACCAGCAAGCTCTCCGCCCAGGCCATCGCCTTCAACGAGGTTGGGCGGCTAGCCATTCAGTCGGATCCGAACTGGCGGGAAGGCGACTACTACGGGAAAGCCGTTCCCCGCCGCGGACTTACCATTGCCCGAATGATCGGCCACATCACCTACCTGTCCGATCGTTCTATGCACCAGAAGTTCGGCCGCAGGCTGCAGGATAAGTCAGCCTACGGTTACGATTTCCGCACCGATTTCCAGGTGGAAAGCTATCTGCGCTACAAAGGCGACCACTTCGTTAACCGTTTTGATGCTAATTCGTATCTGTATATTACTAAAGCTATGGATTACTTCGACCTGACCCAGGCTTACGGAAGTCTGGAAAAGGCTTTTGCCGGGTGCAAGACCCGGTTTCTCGTCATCTCGTTCTCCTCAGACTGGTTATTCCCGACCTACCAGTCGAAAGAAATTGTCAGCGCGCTCAGGCGGGTTGACGCCGACGCGATATTTACCGAGATTCAGACCGACTATGGGCACGACGCCTTTCTGCTGGAGTCGCAACAGTTGAGTTCGCTCATTACCAACTTTCTCGGCCACGGGTGGAAGCAGAAATCGTGATCGTGGCTTAAGGGTGTCATTCCGAGCGCAGCGAGGAATCTGGCTCTGATTATTCTTTTCGCGATCCGCCGGGAGGCAGAGCGAGATTCCTCGCGGCGCTCGGAATGAAAGTGTGAATCATGGGTCCCCTGACCGAAGAAATCCGTTTGCCTGAAACCGGAAGCGTTGTTCGCCTCACTCCCGAGCACAAGGTGATTCTTAGCCTCGTTGAGTCCGGTTCCCGGGTCCTGGATCTGGGGTGCGGCGAGGGCGATCTCCTCCTGGCGCTCCAGGCGCTGAAGGGAGTTCGGGCGGAGGGCATCGAACTGTCGGACGCTTGCATCCAGGCCTGCGTTGCTCGCGGTTTGTTCAGTGTTCAGCATGGCGATCTCGATGAGGGGTTGGCCAACTACCCGGACCGATCGGTGGACTACGTGATCTCGACCAACACCATCCAGGTTCTTCATAAGCCCATGGTGTTGATCCGGGAAATGGCCAGGGTCGGCAAGCGTTGTATCGTCAGCTTCCCCAACTTCGCGCACTGGCGGGCGCGTTTGCAACTTGGTCTCAAGGGCCACATGCCCAAAACCCTCAAACTGCCTCATGAGTGGTACGAGACGCTTAACATTCATCTCACAACCGTCCACGACTTCCGGGAATTCTGCGGGAGAGCCGGACTAAAGGTCCTGCGCGAAATCCCGCTCCGAACCTCGGACCGCGCCAAGTACACCCAGGTGAACTTCCTCCCCAACCTCCGGGCCGACGCCGCCGTTTTCGTTCTGGAAGCCGCGTAGGGGCGGTTCGCGATCCGCCCCTACCTGCATTCCTCAAGGGATCTTCCGGCGCCGAACGGCAGTCGGCGACCACAATGGCGGCCGCTACAAGATGAGGAATTGCACCACAAAGAGGGCCGCGAAGACGTAGGTCAGGGCAGGGCACTCGCGCCAGCGTCCGGTGGCAAGTTTGGCGACGGCATAGGAAATGAGGCCGAAGGCGATGCCGTTCGCGATGCTGAAGGTCAGGGGGATTCCTACCACGGTCAGGAAGGCGGGAAGATACTCAGTGGGGTCATCCCATTCGAAATCACGCAGAACTTTCAGCATCATTGAGCCCACGACGATCAATGCAGGCGCCAGGGTTGGATAGCGCAGAACGGGACCGTTGGCGGCGTCCCCGCCGACGCGGACTCCTCCGCCAATCATCGCAGCCAGAGGGCTGAAAAACATTGCGGCGAAAAGCAGTGCCGCGGTGACCACACTCGCCAGGCCGGTGCGGGCGCCGTCGGAGACTCCGGCGGCTGATTCGATGTAGCAGGTAATCGTGGAGGTGCCGAGTCCGGCCCCGACCGTCGTCCCGACGGCGTCTGCAAACAAGGCGCGATCCACGCGCGGCAGCTTTCCCTCGCGCAGCAGACCAGCCTGCTGGCCCACGCCCACCAGCGTTCCCACCGTGTCGAAGAGGGCCAGATAGAAAAGCACGAAAACGGCAGAGGCGAGCTTGGTGGGCTGGATCGCAAAAAGCCCGCGCAAGTCGAACTTCATAAAGGTCGACGCCAGGTGAAGGTCGGTGGTGAAGGCGCCTTGGTAATGGACAAGGCCGAAGGCGGCTGCGATAGCTGTAGTGGCCAGGATGCCAATCAGGATCGCGCCGCGAACCCTGAAGGCCAGAAGGACCAGCATCACCAGAAGGCCCAGAATACTCACCAGTGTAACCGGATGGCGGAAATCGCCCAGCCGAACCAGGGTTCCTGGAGAACCGACCACCAGGCCGCCGTACTCAAGGCCAATCAAGCTGATGAATAATCCGATCCCCGCGGCGATCCCGCATTTCATAGCGTGGGGAATAGAGTTCACAATCTGGGCTCGAATGCCGGTCAGGGTAATCGCCACGAAGAAAAGGCCGGCCAGCAACACCGCGGCAAGCGCCTGCTGCCAGGTCAGACCAAATCCCAGGGGTGCCACGCCGCAGAGCGTATAAACAAAGAAGAAGTTCTCGCCCATCCCCGGCGCCAGGGCGACGGGGTAGTTGGCGATCAGGCCCATCAGCAAGGTGGAAAGCGCGGCGGCAAGACAGGTCGCGGCCAGGACGGAGCGAAAATCCATCCCAGCTTGAGACAGTACCCCTGGCTGCACGAAAATTATGTAGGACATCGCCAGGAAGGTGGTCATCCCGCCGGTGACTTCGCGCTCGAGCGTAGCGCCCTGGGATTCAAGCTGGAAGAACCGAATGATGAATGCCTTCATGGTATGGGGGTAGCGCCGACCTTCAGGTCGGCACTTGCGGGCCTGATCGGTGTCACCCAGGTGTTCTTACCCACTTGCCCTGAGGAAAATGCCGAAGTACAATTTCCTTGGGCGCGGATGAACTCGCACCGAAGAGTCGGACACTGGGGGTGAAAGTCCGGCCACGCTGGTTGTGCTTCGGCACATATGGTGTCGTTCCCCCCTTGAGACTCCGCGCCCTTACGTCTTCCCAAACACCCGCCGGAAGATCTCATCCACGTTTTTGAGATAGCGCTGGACATTGAACACGCGCCCGATTTCGTCCGGGTCGAGGTGGCGGCGAATATCCTCGTCGCGTTCCGCCAGGGCGCGGAAGTCTTCCCGTGTTTCCCAAACCTGCATGGCGTTGCGCTGCACCCAGCGGTAGGCCTCCTCGCGCGACGCCCCTTTTTCCACGAGCTCCAGCAGCAACTGCGCGGAAAAGATCAGGCCCCTGAGCAGGTCGAGGTTCTCGAGCATGCGGCGCGGATACACGAACATGGTATCCACCAGCTTGGCGGTCTTGGCCAGGAGGTAATCGAGCAGGATGGTGGAATCCGGCAGGATCACGCGCTCGACGGAAGAGTGCGAGATGTCGCGTTCGTGCCAGAGCGCCACGTTTTCGAGCGCAGCCTGCGCATTGGCCCGCACCACCCGCGCCAAGCCGCAGATTTGTTCCGCCGTCACCGGGTTGCGCTTGTGGGGCATGGCCGAGGACCCCTTTTGCTCCGGCGAAAAGTATTCCTCCACCTCGCGCACTTCGGTACGCTGCAAGCCGCGCACCTCGAGCGCAATCTTTTCAAGGGAGGCGGCGCAAACCGCCAGAGTGCAGAGATAGAAGGCGTGCCGGTCGCGTTGGATGACCTGCGAGGAGACGGGGGCAGGCGCCAACCCCAGGCGCTCGCAGATCTTTGTCTCGATGGAGGGCGGCAGATGCGTGTAGCTGCCCACCGCCCCGGAGAGCTTGCCGACGCGCATCTGCTCAGCGGCATAGGCCAGGCGCTCCGTGTTGCGCCGGTTTTCTTCGAACCAGATGGCCAGTTTGCATCCGAAAGTGATGGGCTCGGCGTGAATGCCGTGGGTGCGGCCGATCATCGGCGTGTGTTTGAATTCCAGGGCGCGCTTCTTCAAGACCCCGCCCAAGCGTTTCTGTCCTGCCAGCAGCAGCGCCGACGCTTCGCGGATTTGCAGCGCCTGGGCGGTGTCCACCACGTCGTTCGAGGTGAGCCCGTAGTGCAAGTAGCGGCCTTCTTTCCCAATGTGCTCGGCCACATTCGTGGTGAAGGCGATCACGTCGTGCTTGACCTGGCGCTCGATCTCGAGGATGCGCTCCACTTCGAAGCGCGCTTTGCGCCGGATGGCCCGCGCCGCGCTCTTGGGAATCAGGCCTTCTTCCGCTTCAACCTCTGCTGTGGCAATTTCCACTTCCAGCCATTTTTGGAATTTGTTCTGATCCGTCCAGATGCTGCCCATCTCCGGGCGAGTGTAGCGAGGAATCACGGGGACCTCCGTTCAGGAGTCAGAAGTTAGAAATCAGAAATCAGAAGTCAGAAAAAGAGCCAAGGTCTGGCCGCAAGGGCAGATGTCCTCTTTTGTTTTCTGATTTCTGACTTCTGATTTCCGAGTCCTGAATCCTAAAACCTAAAAACATCCGTAGGCTTCGTCTGACTAGCCAGGTGGAGTTTGGTGAATTGGAGCCCGGTCCGCTGGCCGAGAGCCTGCTCGGCGCTGAGGCGCGCAATTTCCGGATGGTTGTTGGTTTCGCTTAAGTGGGCGAGCACCAGGACCTGTGCCGCGCCGTCGAATTCCTCAATGAGAAAATCGGCGGTGGCGTTGTTGGAAAGGTGGCCCTGACGGCTCATCACCCGCTGCTTCACGGCCCACGGGTAGGGTCCGACCTTCAACATCTCCAGGTCATGGTTGGACTCCAAAACCAGAACATGGCTGCCTTTCACGCGCTGCTTGACGATCTCGGGAACAAACCCGAGGTCAGTAACCACGCTGATGCGAATGCCCTGGGCATCCAAAGTAAAAGCCACGGGATCCACGGCATCGTGCGGGACGGGGAATGGTGTGATCTCAATGTCGCCAATCGTGAACTTCTCACTGGCCGCGATGCATTCGATTTTCGTAATCTTCTTCCTGATTTCGTCGTCACGGCTCACTGCCTCCCAGGTGGCCTGAGAAACATAAACTGGCAGGTCGCCATTTTGCACAAGCACCCGCAGCCCGTTGATGTGGTCCGTGTGCTCGTGGGAAATGACCACGGCGGCTAGACCCTCGGGAGATTCGTTGATCGCCGCCAGCCGTGCATAGGTTTCCCGGCAACTCAATCCGGCATCAACCAGCAGCCGCGTCTTCTCCGTCGCCACGAGGGTGCAGTTGCCCTTGCTGCCGCTCCCCAGCACGCAGACCCGAACGCTCATCGGGCCTCCCATCGGAAGGCAGTGACGACTGACAAGTGACGAGCAACGCGCGAACGAATTGTGCCTCCAAGACAGTCCATCTGAGTTAATCGCGATTATAACCGCATATTGAGGGAGTTGCCATTCCGAGCCCAAACTCTACTCGCAGCGGCAGAGTTGCAGATACCCATCCTCTCCGGTTCCCCAACTTCGCAGAGCTACAACCCAGGCCTCACGGTTGTTTGCCGCTATCGCCCTCGCCCAGCTCTCGAACCCAGATATTCCTGAAGCGAACCTTGTAGTTGTGTTCTTGCAAGCGCAACGGCATCTTCGCGGGGTGCGCTTGGTAGGGAGGCCGCTGATGGTGCGCGGTTGGGCCGGTCAGTTCGACGTGGTCCTGAACCAAAACTCCATTAAAGAAGACGGTGATGACGGCGGGGTGGAGAACTTTGCCATCTTTGTCAAAACGGGCATCGTGAAAGACGACGTCAAAGCTCTGCCAAACGCCCGGGGCGCGGCAGACGTTGACGAGAGGAGGGTACTGTCCGTACATGGCGGCCGCCTGGCCATCGGCATAGATCTTGCTGTGGACGGAGTCGATGACCTGGACCTCGTATAGCGCTGCGAGAAAGACGCCGCTGTTGCCGGGATCGAACGTCTCGCCGGTCCACTCGGGCGACTCCCACTCGGCGTGCACTTGACAGTCGCCGAAGGCTTGCTTGGTGTAAATATCGCCCGTCTTCGGAACGACCTCGAAGTAGCCGTTGCCGACCGTCCAAGGCGCCGGCTCTCCTTTCGCCCCCTGCCATTGCGACAGGTCCTTTCCATTGAACAGCACAACGGCATCCGAGGGTGGCTGGCCAGGCTTGTCTTGAGAGCTTGCATCGCCCGGCGCGACCACCGGGGGCTGAGGCCTGCTCATATCGTGAATCTGCCACCGCGTCAGCCCTTCCGACTGCAAGCATTTGCTCACCTCGAGCGGCACAACCCCGATTATCAAAATGGCAGCCACGACGACCAGCGCTGCTTTCCAGAGAGTATTGCGCATAGAAAATCTCCTTTCAAGGAAGCGTCCGAAGTTGGGCGTAGCGCCGACCTTCAGGTCGGCAAATGCTGGCCAAAAGGCCAGCGCTACGGACTGAAGTAGGATACCTTATCTTTTCAATTTGGTGTCCGCCACATCCGCCCAGATATGATATATTGAGCGTTTGTGCCGTGCTGCTCGAAGCATGCCCGATGAGCGGGGGTAATTCAGCGGTAGAATGCCACCCTAGCAAGCAAGAAAAATCAACAATCAAACAATAGCAAGCAAACCAATCTTTTACGGGACCTCTCCGCTCTCGTTTCTTTCACTTTTTTGCCGATTTCTGCCATTTTTTGTTGCACACTTGTTGCACAGGAGTTAGTCTTTCTTGTTCCACACTACTGTACTCTACCCGGTTTGAGGCGCGAAAGGGAAGAGCGATGCAGATCAAAGTCAGGCACAAGAAGCTGAGGGACGGTCGGCGGGAGACCGTCTACCTTGATTATTATGACCACGGCCTGCGCTGGCTTGAATACCTCGGGCTCTACCTCACCGGAAGGAAGGCCCAGGCAGAGACCGACAAAGAAACAATCAGACTGGCCGAGGACATCGCGGCGAAGCGGCGGCTTGAATTGGCGAGCGAGGAACACGGCTTCGCCGTGCAAGCGAAGCAAAAGGCCGACCTTATCGAGTACTGCCGGAAGCAGGGAAAGAGCAAAAGGTCACCGAACACACGGCTGGTTTGGCGTAATGCGATCGACCATCTCGAGGGCTTCACCGGCGGCCCGATTCAATTCGCGCGGGTGAAGCTGGCCGTGTGGCAATGGCGTACTTATCCCGGCTCGGGTTCTGGAGACTGCCGGTTTTGACCGGAATTGTTAGTGCGCCTGTCATGCGGTGCGACGGGACCATTCTTCACCGAGCCGGGTACGACCCGCAGACCGGACTTTTCCTCACAGACGACTGGCCGGAGTTGGCTGGTAGCCCGTCCGGTGCTGACGCGTTGGCTGCGCTGGGCCGGCTGCAACAGCCATTCTCGGAATTTCCTTTTGTCGGACCGGAGGATCGTAGCGTCTTAATTGCCGCTGTACTCACCGCGATTCAAAGACGGCTGCTAAGCTCGGCTCCTCTCTTTGCTTTCTCGGCACCAACCCAAAGAACCGGAAAGAGCTTGCTGGCTGAGTGCGTAGCAATCATTGGCACCGGCAAAGAGGCCCCCGCTATGGCCGCTTCAAGCGACCGCGAGGAACTGCGCAAGGCGGTGACCGTGCTGCGCGAGGGGCATGCCATCGTTAATCTGGACAACGTGGAGCATGCGCTTCACTCTCCAGACCTTAGCCGCGCCATCACCCAATCTGAATATCAAGACCGCCTACTAGTACTACTACGGTAAGTATCTACGGACTCCTCTCCATCGGACGATGGCAGGTAGGGCAGACGCCAAAGATGCGGATTAGCACCATTTGTAAACATCGCCGCGCTTCAGGCAAAGTCGGAACTGGAGTTTTTTTAAGGCGCTGTCGCTCCAGCAGCAGGAAGGCATAGGCCAAGCAGACCAAGGTGACGTGATGATGCCAGCCTTGCCAGCCGCGCCCTTCGTAGTGATCCAGCCCCAGTTCCTCTTTGAGCTGTTGATAATTTTGTTCCACCCGCCAGCGGAGTTTGGCCAATCGCACCAAGCGTCGCAACGAGACCTCCTCGGGCGAGTTCGAGAACCAATACTTGGTGGGGGCATCAGCCTCCGCCGGCCACTCGATCAGCAGCCAGACCGGTTCCAACTCGGGCCCGTCCCGGACATGACCGTGAGCGGGTTGCACCCGGTAGGCGGCGAAGCGACTGCGCTGCGGACCTTGAGTGCCTTGCCTCCAAGTGACCTCGCGCCACGCCTCCAGCGGCAGAGCCGACGCCAGATCGCGCAAGGCCGTCGGCTGCCCACGATAATAGGGCCGCCGGGGCCGGCCTCGGCCAGTTCGCCGCCGCGGTTGCACGCGTTGGGTCGGCTTCTCCCAAACCGCCGTGCTCGACTCTACCCCCACCACGTAGTGCAGTCGGCGGTCGACCAACCCCTGCCGAAACTCTGTGTTATTGCCGTAACCGGCGTCGGCCAGCACCGGCTGGCGGCTCAGGCCCCAGGCCAGCAGATGGTCGATCAACTCCAGAGCCAGCTCGATCTTGGTGCGGAAGGGCGTGTTCTCGGGAATCCCTGCTTTACGGCAACGCTCCGCATCTTCCGTCCAAGCCTGGGGAAGGTAGAGCGCCCAGTCCAGCGGCATACTCGCAGCTTCCGTGGCCAGGTGCACCCCCACCGCAACTTGGCAGTTGCCCACTTTCCCCAGGGTTCCCGAATATTGTCGGGCCACTCCCACCGATTCGTTGCCTTGCTTGGCAAAGCCGGTGTCGTCGATAATCCATCCCGCTGCCGGCAGCAACTCTTCCTCCAGTTGTTGCGCCAGCAGGCGGCGGACGGGTTCCCAAGCCCAAGGGCTTTGCCCTACAAATTGCTGCAAGGCTTGGACGTTGCCTCCTGGCACACGCTCGGCCAGAGGCTCGATCGACTTGCGCTCTCCTTCCAGCAGCAATCCTTGCACATACAGCGACCCGTGATGGCGGCGCTCCGAGCGCCCCACACTGGCCAGCATGGTAATCAAGAACTTTTCCAGCCGATCCGCGCAGGCTTGCAGTTCTCGGGCATCCATGCCTCCAGAGTTTACACGGCGGGATCGTGAAGGTCAACATATACTTAACGTAGTAGTACTAGAATCTTCTCCAACGTGGATGTCGTTTTATGACCAAGGCGACGACCCCATCGTCGAGCGGACCGGCAGGGAGCCACTTCGAGGGTCAAGTGGGCGCGTCTTATCTCCTGTGCATGCTGGTGGGCGCGGAGCCACGAGGCCTGCCGGGGACGGTCATTGATCGCGTGGAATTCCAAAGGGCTGGCGAAGGTCATCCACTGGATGATGTCATTGTGCATGCGCATGACACATCCGGGAACGCCGCGACCCTTGAAATCCAGGTCAAAAGAGGCATGACTTTCGCGCCAAAGGATGAGGCTTTCCAAAAAGTCGTTGGGCAGATTGCGAAGGTCTCCGGCAAGGCGAATTTCTGGAACAGCCGCTATGAATTGGGAATCGCGATTTCAAGAAGCTCCCATAAGATCGACGGTCCGTATCAGGATGTTCTCACCTGGGCGCGTCGGTTGGGGGATGCTAGAACTTTCTTCGAGCGGATTGAGCGACCTGGCTCCGCAAACCCGACCATGCGGGAGTTTGTAAAGACCTTCAAAAGCCATCTCGGCGCGGCCGGCGCGCCAAACGATGACGAAACAGTCTGGAACCTTCTCGGCAGGCTTTATATCTTTGTTTTCGATTTTACGGCAAGCGGCTCCGCATCGGAGGAATTGGCAAAAGAACGTGCGGTCCGCGCCCTTCAGCCTGAGGACGGCCTCCGCGCCGGGGATCTATGGAAAGCCCTGACGGAGCTCGCCATCGATATTGCCAAGTCCGGCGGCGACTGCACGCGCGACCGACTGAAAGCCGACCTCAACGACAGATCCTTCCGGCTGGCGGGAGATCGTCACAACCTTCCAGCGCGTCAGGCTTTAGCCGAAGCATCCCGTAATGCACTCGGCGATATAGGCGACCGTGTAGGCGGCGTGATGCTGTGACCAGGCACGAGCGCGTGAGCGCCGTTCATAGCGCGCTCGATAGGGGCCGTTTCGTCGAAATCAGGGGCAATGCCGGCGTTGGCAAATCGGGCGTCCTAAAGCATTTTGCGCAGCAAATATCAGCGGAGACTTCCGTCATTGCGCTCAGTCCCACCCGTACCGTGCCCAAAGGATGGCTGGCTCTGCGAAACGTCCTCGGCATTGACGGCGCCGCGCATGACCTCCTCTCAGACCTCGCCGCGAGCGGCAGCGCCGCGCTCTTCGTCGATGGCCTGGATTTCTTCCGCGCGGAAGAGCGTTTAACGGTGATCGATCTTGTCCGGGAGGCGGCGATGGTTCGCGGCATGTCCGTGATCATCACGGCCCGGCGCGATTTCGGAATCGTGGATCCGAACTGGCTGCCCGCGGAGGCACTCGACAAGCTGGGTCGCGCGGAGCCAGTCATCATCGAGGAGCTGAGCGACAGCGAAACGGACGAACTCCGGAACGCAGCACCTCAATTAGTCGCGGTCTTGTCGAACGGTCATCCGGCGCGGGAGGTCGCGCGAAACCTATTTCGCCTGTTCCGGCTCGCCAATCGGCCATCCGAGGCGCCTGCGTTGCGCACTGAAGCCGAGATGGCGGAGGAATGGTGGCAATCGGCGGACGGCGCGAAGGATGGCGGCCACCGCGACCGTGCGCGGGTGCTGAAGGCGCTAGCGAGGCAGGCTCTCGCGCAGGCTGATCACCTTAGCGTCACCGGAATGCCGGCCTCGGCGGTAGACGCGCTCGTCGCAAGGGAAAGCCTGAGTGACCTCGGCAACGACCGCGTTGCGTTCCGCCATGATGTCCTTCGCGAATGGGCAATCGGGAATCTTTTGTTTTCCGATCCTTCGCTGGTTGAGCGATTGCCACTGGACCGTCCCGGGCCCGCCGACCTGGGCCGGGGCGTGGAGCTGGCGGCTCGGCTAGCGATTGAACGTACTGCTGACATCGAGCGCTGGCGCCCCCTCCATGCAACGGTGAGCAAGACCGGCGCCAATGAGTCATGGGGCCGGGCCGTCTTGCTGGCGCTGGCGCGCTCGGAGATCGCGGTCGAGATGCTCCACAAGGCCTCTGCTGCCCTGTTTGCGCATCGCACAAGGCTGCTGTGCGAACTGATACGCATCGTCATAGCCGTGGAAAGCGAGCCAGCCGATGAGTACTATGCGGCGGCAGGCATCGATCCCCGCAAGATCCCGGCCGGTATCAATGTTCCAGTCGGACCGTCCTGGGCGCGGCTGATCCTCTGGCTTCTCAAGACGGACGCCGACGTGCCTGCGCCAGCGATCCCGGACGTTGTACCGCTCTATTCGAACTGGTCCATCGTCTGGGCAGGCAAAGATCCGTTTACGCCCAGTATCGTGGATAGGTTTTATTACTGGCTTTCACAGATCGACACTTCGCTCGTTATGTCTGGCTCCGAAAACCGTTCACGGCCCTTTAACGGGGAGCTGAGTTCCGAACAGAACGGGAGACTGGCGGAGGAACTCAGGACGGGCTTCCTTTTGTTCTGCAATCACAGGCCGAATCTCGCTGCACAATATCTGAAATCCTTCAGTAAACGTCCGTACCGCGATCACGCATTGCGGGCGCTCCTCAAGTTCCGCGGCGCGCTGGCGCAGGCGGCGCCCAAGGAGCTTGCGGAAGTCACCGCCGACTACCTTCTGCCGAAAGAAGATGAGGAAGACGAAGAATATAGCGGCCCGCTTCCGCGAGCGTTCAACTATGTGGATTTGGATTTTGTGCCCGCTTCGCCTGCGCAAGGCCCTTTCTATGAGCTCCTCATGTATGCGCCCGAATATGGGCTGCCCCTGATACGGCGGATCGTCGACCACGCGGTTGCGTTTCACTCCGGCGGCAGGGACTTTGGCAAGAATGCGATGACCGTCGTCTTTCCGGATGGATGCGAGAAAGTGTTTCCCTGGTATCAATCGTATGGTTGGTCCAGAGATTTGGGTGCCGGGCCATCTGTCGTGGCATCCGCCCTGATGGCTCTCGAAGCCTGGGCACACGGGCGGATCGAGGAGGGCGATTCTGTCGACAAGGTGGTAGCAGAGGTCATCGGTCAAGGGACGGCTCCAGCCGCTTACCTGCTGCTAGCCGTCGATTTGCTGTTGTCCCATTGGCCGGATTCGCACACGGCGGCAGTGCCCTTTGTCGCCTGTCCGGAACTTCTCTGCCTTGATAATCAGAGAGTCCGGGGCGACAACGTCCAGATGCCTGATAATTTCGGGCTCGAAAAACTACAACGCGAGCCCGCCGGGCTTGTCAGCTTAGAAAGTCTGAAAGGCCGACCTTCTCGGCGTTTAACCCTCTTCCAGTTGCTCGATTTCTATGCCGGGGAGGAATATAGCGCTGAACGTCTTGTCTTGGCGGACCTTTTGCAGCGTGCGGCCGTCCGGCTGGGGCTCCCGCAAAAGCAATCCGACCTAGGAGACCCCAAATTCATGGCGCGGCATGCTCTGAACCGCATCGACCCCAAGAACTGGCGAAAAGCAACCGTGCAAACTGCAGACGGTCCTAAGGAAGGTTGGGAGTACGTTTCTCCCCCAGCGCAACGCGACCACCTCAAGCCCCTGCAAGACGAGTTGCGGGAACCAATTGCCAATTTAACGATGGAGTTTTCCATCCTGGCCGCCCTGAATAGCGCAAGAGGGAGTTCGACGGCGTTTGCGGCCGCCGCAGTCAAGTGGGCGCAAGAAGTGGCGAGCAAGCCCACCAAGAACGAAGCCGAGCAGTTGATACTCGAGGAAGCAATCGTCAGTGCCGCCGTGATTGCCGCACGTGACGGTTGCAAGGACTTGGTAGCCACGCACGGCAGTTGGATTCGCGACACATTCGGGCGCGGGTTGAAGGGGATGGAAGACCTCGCATACAGAATAGCCGATGGCTTCCAGCACAACCCGATTGCAATCGCGTTTGTAGGAACGGCCCTCCTGTTAAAGAATCGATTTGATATGGCTGATGTCCGGACCCTTCTCGAATCTGCCGGAGACGCGAGTCCTGCCGCAGCGGAAGGATTCCGCTATGCGGTTGGAATTCTCGCGGCTGTCGACGAACGTTTGCCGCGTGCCGTGTTGCGTTGCGCCTTTTCAGGATGCGTTCAGCCCGTCCGGCAGTGGAATATGGCGGAGGAGCACCATAAGGCGCACTTGGAGGTGCGTCAGCACGAGATCACGACCGCCATCGAGGTAGAGCTCGCCTGGCTGGACGGAAAGCAAGACGAGCCCGCATGGCCCGCGTTCGAACCATCGCATGCACATTCCCGGCACCACTATTCCTTGAGCAAACGACGGCGTGAACCCGATGATTTGCAAAAGACGCCCGAGCAGTATACGGATCATCAAACCGCGGCATTGTGGCTTGGTAAGGCTGCGAGTCTCTTTGACACTGCGAAGCGGCCCTGGGTGCGCGATCTCGCGAAGGCTTATTCAAACTGGACGGCGGTCGCCAACGGGTCGGATCTTGACAAAGAGGACGACCCCGACAGAATCCCGAATGAATGGAATCGTGCTTATTTCAACCTGCTGGGTTGTTGCGTTGCGGGGTTGACGGTTGATCAAATCGATGAGCTCGCACTGGGGTTAATCTTGTGACTGCCGGGTGAGGCCTTCCTTGATGTTACGACGATATTCGTGCGGAGCGTAGATGACGTTTTTTTCAATGGCACCGACCTCGCAGGCGCAGAGGCTGTGTATATCCGGACAACCCTGGCACGCCGCCTGATGAGATCAAGGCTATGGGAATGGCAGCGTCGCGAACTGTCGGACTCAATCCCCACCCATCTCGCTCGGGCGCTCGCAGTGCTCGTCTTCAACGACTACGACTACCTCTTCCCGCCGAAGTGCTGCTTGCTTGATAAGGGCGTTGATCGGTTACCTGCATTCCTTCCCCTAATCCAGGAACTGGCAGAAAGCGGAGCTTTTCTCTTCATGGCGACGACGCTCCTCAATCTGTTGGAGGTCTCGCCGCGCCCTGCTCACTTGCCGCTTGTCTGCGCTGCGGCGAAGAGCTGGCTCGCCGCACACCCGGATGACAGGCAATTATGGATTGGGCAAGCCATCGGCCAGCGCGTTTGTTCGGTAATTGAGGCGATCTTGACGTTGGCCCCGAATTCTCTCTCACCAGGCCAGCCCGCTAGAGCATTTCTAATTTAAGTGTATACATTTATGTGCGATAATGCCTCTGCCGGTTGAGGGAGGCAGAGGATGCAATCCTATTCACAAGATTTACGGGATCGGGTGTTATGGGCACTGGATCGCGGCGAACGTTCGACGGCGATTGCGCGGCGACTGGAAGTCAGTCGCGTCTGGGTTTACCAGGTGCGGGGTCGGGAGCAGAAGACTGGACAACGGACCAGCTTTCAGATTGGAGGCCATCGCCGTTCGCGGATCGCTGAGATGGAACCCGTGCTGCGCGCCTGGATCGAACAAGCGCCGGGTCTGAGCTTGGCCGAGTTAGGTGAACGTCTCGCCGAGCAGGGCATTTCGATCAAGATCGGTGCCTTGTGGCATCAGCTGGACAAATGGAACCTTACCTTCAAAAAAAACCCTGCACGCCAGCGAGCAAGAAC
>JBEKLY010000152.1:0-18088 GCA_050010015.1 Terriglobia bacterium | reverse complement strand
GTGCGCCCCCCGTCCGTTGAGCGTCGGGCCCAGAATCCCGGCTGAAGACGTCCGCCCGCGATGGTCTCCAATCCGCCATACCCTCACATCCCCACGAAATCGACTTTGACGCTACCCTGGACACTACCGAGCGCGCCTTGCATTTTTCAAACAGTCAAGCGAGAATATTTTCTTGCGGAACGGGGCTGGCGGCGCGTTCTGAAATCTGAAATTTGAAATTCTTACGGGAGAGTGGGCTATGGAGACAGCGAGTTTCGGTGCGGGGTGCTTCTGGGGCGTCGAGGCGACGTTTCGGCAGACGCCGGGGGTCGTTTCAACCGCCGTCGGCTACATGGGAGGAACTCTCGACAACCCAACCTACAAAGCCGTTTGCACAGACAAGACAGGGCATGCCGAGACGGTTGAAGTCGTCTATGATCCCGCAAAGATCTCCTACGACGATCTCTTGGCAATTTTCTGGCAGAACCACGATCCCACCACGCTGAACCGCCAAGGGCCCGACGTGGGAACCCAATACCGATCGGTGATTTTCTACTACACTCCTGAGCAGGAGACGCTCGCCCGCGCATCCAAGGAGGCTCTGGCACGCTCCGGAGCCTTCAAGCGGCCCATCGTAACGGAGATTGTTCCAGCTTCCACCTTCTGGCGTGCAGAGGAGTACCACCAGCAATACCTCGAAAAGCGCGGCCTCGCCCAATGCCACATCAAGTAGCATCTGACTTGGATTGAAAACACGCAAAAGTGGAGAAACCTATGTCGGCGATTCGCAGCTTCGAACCCTTTGCTCGTTCCCTGCTCCGCATCGTGGCGGGATTTACCTTCTCGGAGCACGGGATGCAGAAAATCCTCGGCCTTTTTGGAGGAATGGGTGGGAAAGCCGCCACGGCTCCTGTCGGCTCCCTCCCCTGGATTGCAGGCGTCCTGGAACTGGTTGGCGGTCTGCTGCTGATTCTGGGTCTCTTCACCTCACCCGTGGCGTTTATTCTAAGCGGCGAGATGACTGTGGCCTACTTCAGGGTGCATTTCCCCCACGGCTTCTTCCCGCTTGTTAACCACGGTGAGTTGGCAGTGCTGTACTGCTTCATCTTCCTCTACCTGTGCACAGCCGGCGCCGGGCCCCTCAGCCTGGATGCGGTAGTGCGACACAAGCCTGACTAGAGGAATACTGCCTGGCCTTGTTTGACGGATTAATCCTCGCCCCCTTGGGTGAGAGGGAATAGGTACCATAATAAGCCCGTGACCCCAAGCCGCGTCAGCGGCGCAAGAATGTGGCCCACGGCGCCAGAGCCTGTGAAAAAATCGATGCCTGTCATCCTGAGCGAAGCGAAGGATCCCGGCAGTTTCTTGTGGTCCAGCGATTTACGAACAACTGCAGAGATCCTTCGCTACGCTCAGGATGACACTTTCCGAATTTCTTCACACCTTCCCAGCCGTGGGATCACCGCACACAATGAGCACGCTGAGCCACGTAGTGGCGACAGAAGCACTGCGATCATCACAACAGCTCTGTCGCCCCTCCCGGGGCTTTTTAGGCGCATCGTCCCTGCTTTCTCCCCCACGGCTGTCGCCGTGGGCCACATTCTTGCGCCCGTCGGCTGACGGGCTCCGGAACCCGACCGAGCCTATTCCACCGCCCATGGGGGAGAGGGTGACCTGCGGCGGCGCTTTCTCGAGGCGCACGGGACGGGTGCGGGGGTCCCCCGGAATTTCACTCCGGCCTGCGGGTCTCGTTCTCTGCGTTCGAGTCTTGCGCCTCGTACCCCCGGCAAAACAGCACCGGCAGGCGCGGATACTGCGCATAGCTGGGATCCGTGGCGCTCCGTCGGCAGAGATAAAAGACTGAACCTCGATCGGACCGGATGATGCGCACGTGCTTGCAAGACGCGCATAATCCGGCACGATTCGAGTCTGGGCCAGCGTTGCCCGCTGTCACAATTCCCTCCCTGGGGTGCGACAGCGAAGCTGCCGCCGTTGCTCCGCGAGTGTGGCGAAGGCCTCTACGGTCCTGGGGAAGTTCAGGGCGGCAGCTTCGCTGCCGCACTCCAGGACGTGGACGCGTGCGATCACCATGCGATATTCTAGTTCTTATTCCAAACTCCTCAAGGGTGTGAAAGTGGGAAAAGCGAACTTTGAACCGGGGTCCCCGCGAAACACGTTCATTTTTGTCGTTCCGATTCTCGTGGTTCTAATTACATTTCTATTCTGGTATCAAACCTGGTTTGGTCGGTCCTTGAGCGATCAGGAGATGGGCCAGTATCTCGCGGACACCTCCGTTCCGCACAAAACCCAGCACGCCTTGGAGCAGCTTTCGGACCGGATGGCACGCGGCGACGCGACCACGAGGCGCTGGTATCCGGACATCATCCGTCTAGCCGGGAACAAAGAACCCCAGTTTCGCTCGATGGCGGCTTGGGTGATGGGACAGGATAGCCGGTACGATGCATTCCACCAAAAGTTGCGCGCGCTTGTCGATGACCCCTCGCCGCTGGTGCGCTCGAACGCGGCGTTGGGCTTGGCGCGTTTCGGCGATACGGCGGGAGAGAGCGAGTTGCGGGCAATGCTCGAGCCCTTCACGCTCGATGCCCCACAGGCCGGCACAATCGAGTTCCGTCTCAAAGAGAAGGAGAAGGTTCAAAGCGGCGACGTCGTGGCGCGCATCAGCCCCGCAAGCGGCGTGCACCCCGTGGATGTTATTTCGCCGCTAGCCGGCACCATCGCGCGACTGGCAGCCGAAGACGGAGGGCACGTCGGCGCAAGCGACGCGATTGCCATTATCGAGCCCGGCGAAACGCAAGTGTTTGAAGCCCTGAGAGGCCTGGTGTTGGTTGGGAACGCCGAATCTTTGACTGAGGTCGACCATTTCGCTGCCGGAGTTCCGGGGATGCCCGCGCGAGTCCGCCAGCAGGCTGTGCTCACTGAGCAGGCGATTCGGGAGCGGACCTTGCATACCAACAGCGTCAAATAGAGCCGCGTGGCTTGTCATTCTGAGCGCACATGGACCTGCGGCCCCCCGCGGTGATGAAAGTGGTTGTCATCCTGAGCGAAGCGAAGGATCTGCAGTTCCGGTCGGAGACGAACTGATGCAGATTCTTCGCTTCGCTCAGAATGACAGACTTTCTCAGAGTGTCACTTGTAACGCTTAAGGGTTCCTTGATAGAAAACTAGAAAGCGAACTTCGTCCCCAGCCGTGCCTCCACATCTTCGGTGGGCACCATCTCGATGGCGTCCCACGGGCATCCATCCAGAAAGCATCCGTCGGGGCCTTTGCTGGTGCACTTCTTGCAGCCAATACAGAGTTGAGGATCGACTTCGATACGTCCGAAGGGAGGGTGGTCCTCGTCCTCCACCCAATACATGCAGTCGGCGACGGGGCAGTAAGGAACACAGGCCGGCGAACCGGCGCAGCCGGTGCAGCACTCGGTGATGACCGCTAACTCTTTGGGTCGCTTTTTGCGTGGAGTGTCAATGCCTTCCGACTTCGGCTCCAGCTTCACTACTTCGCCCACCGGAATGTAATACTCTGCCACAGGCCCCTCTCCAGGTTCGGGAATCTCTACACATTGTCCCAAATGAATCGCCCGCACGTCAACATTGTTCGCATCTTCCGCAGGCTTGCCGTCGTCAACTTGACTTGCCCGCAGCGGCGCAATAACATGATTATTAGGAATTTGCCAAGGACATTTCATTAATCTATCGGAGGCTAGGGCTCTTCCTGTGGTGGGAAAGACTTTTGGGCACTATCGCGTCGTAGAGAAGCTGGGCTGGGGCGGGATGGGAGTCGTGTACAAGGCTGAAGACACCCGTCTGGGCCGTTTCGTAGCCCTCAAGTTCTTGCCGCAGGAGCTTGCCAAGGATCCTCAAGCTCTGGAACGCTTTCAGCGGGAAGCTCGTGCGGCGTCGGCTCTCGACCACCCGCACATCTGCGCCATTTATGACATCGGTGAACACGAAGGCGAGCCTTTCATGGTAATGCAGCTCCTGGAAGGCCAGACTCTGAAGCATCGCATTGCGGCCAAGCCTTTCAAATTGGAGGAACTCCTGGATCTTGGGGTCCAGATCGCCGACGCACTCGACGCGGCGCATTCGAAAGGGATTGTGCATCGGGACATCAAGCCTGCCAACATCTTCGTCACCGAACGCGGGCAGGCGAGGATACTCGACTTCGGTCTCGCCAAAGTCATCGTAGGAGCACCCCTTCGGGGCGCCCTCGGGCGTGCACAAGGCCCGCCCCTCGAAGACACGCCGACCGTCTCGATCAGTCCTGATAATTTAACCAGCCCGGGGACGGCGCTCGGTACCGTGGCCTACATGTCACCGGAGCAGGCGCTGGGCGAGGAACTCGACTCGCGGACCGACCTCTTCTCGTTCGGGCTGGTTCTTTACGAGATGGCGAGCGGCCGTCCGGCGTTTCCCGGAAACACCTCGGCGGCCATTTTCGACAGCATCCTCCACAAATCGCCCCCCTCTCTCCAGAGCTTGAGACCCGAACTCCCCGGTGAGTTGGAGCGGATAATCGCGAAGGCCCTTGAGAAGGACCGCGAGATGCGCTACCAAACCGCCTCCGAGATGCGGACTGACCTGAAACGCCTCCGGCGTGATACCGATTCAGGCCGCACGGTGGCAATTGCCGCACCAATGCTGTCTCGCGGTGAGGAGGCGAGCGGCCTTAAGACAACTGTCGCCCCAGCGGCTCCCGCCTCGGTTGAACCTGAAACGGCAGCCCGGACGAGCGCCAGCACGTCGCGTCGAAACTGGGTGATTGGCGGGGCAGTTGTAATTCTGCTCGCGTTGGCAGGAACCCTGTTCCATTTCCGTCGAACGCCGGCATTGAGCGAGCGCGATTCCATCGTGGTGGCGGATTTCGTCAACACCACGGGTGAATCCGTCTTCGACGGGACGCTGAAAGAGGCTCTCACCGTCCAGCTCGAGCAATCGCCTTATCTGAACATCCTGCCGGAATCGCGGGTGCGTGAGGCGTTGCGCTTCATGGGTCGCTCCCCCGACGAGCGAATTTCCACCGAGGTAGCCCGCGAGATTTGTCTGCGCGAGGGCGTCAAGGCCATGCTGACCGGCTCGATTTCGAGTCTGGGCAGCCATTATGTAATCGACCTCAAAGCCGTCAACGCGCAAACGGGCGACGCGCTGGCCCGCGAACAGTCGGAGGCCGAAAGCAAAGAACAGGTGCTCAAGTCGCTGGACGGCGCCGCATCCAGCCTGCGGCGTAAACTGGGTGAGTCGCTGGGCTCCGTTCAGAAATTCGCCATGCCTCTCGAGCAGGCCACCACTTCCTCGCTTGAAGCGCTGCAAGCTTTCAGCCAGGGGCAGGCCGAACACCAGAAGATCGACGACGTGAAAGCTATTCCCCATTTGAATCGCGCCATCGAACTGGACCCCAATTTCGCCATGGCCTATGCCACGCTCGGCGTGGCCTACAGCAACCAAGCTGACAGGGCGAAAGCTTCGGAGTGTTTGAAGAAGGCTTTCGAGTTGAAAGACCGGGCGAGCGAACGCGAGAAGTTATACATCTCCGCGCATTACTTTGAAATGGTCACCGGGCAGCAGCAGCGCGCCATCGAAGTCTATGAGTCGTGGAAAGAGACCTACCCTCGTGACTGCACACCTCGCGATAACTTGTCGAACCGCTACACCGAATTCGGGCAGTTTGAGAAAGCCCTGAGCAACGCCAACGAGTCTTTGCGGCTCAACCCGAAAGACGTCTTCGCCTACCAGAACGCCGCCGGCGCCTACGAGAAGCTTGACCGCTACGACGAGGCGAAGGCTGTCGCGGAACAGGCCATCGCACAGAATGCGGATTCCATGGGCGTCCACGCGGTGCTGTACGAGGTTGCCTTCATTCGCGGGGACCCCGCCGGCATCCAACGCCAGATCGCCTGGGCGGCCGGAAAGCAGATGGACCTGTTCATGCTCTTTTTTCAGGGAATGGCTGACTACGCAACGGGGAGAGTGCACAGGGCTCGCGAGACCCTTACGCGGGCAACCGCTCTGGCCGAGCAGCATGGCTTTAAGGCTGTTGCGGCTGATTTTCGTGGCGCGACGAGCGTTGAGGAGGCCGCGATAGGTAATATGCAAGAAGCGCGCACCGGGGCCGAACAAGCCCTCGCCTCCTCGACCGACCGGGATGCAAAGACAACAGCGGCAGTCGCGCTGGCGCTCGCCGGAGATACGGGCCGGGCCGAGAAACTGGTCGATGAAGTGGCGAAAGACTACCCTCAGGATTCGCTGCTCAATAATCTCGTGCTTCCTACGGCGCGGGCCATCGTGGAGTTGGAACGCAAGAACCCAACCCGTGCCATTGCGCTGCTGGAATCAGCCAAGCCTTACGGCGTTTCCGACTTCGGTTCCATCTATATTCGCGGCGCAGCCTATTTGCAGGCGCATGACGGACCGAGCGCCGCCGCTGAGTTTCAGAAGATCCTCGATCATCGTGGTGTAAGCCCACTTGACGAAGCCTATGCTCTCGCGCGACTGGAGCTGGGACGCGCCTTGGTGCTGGAGGGCCAAACGGCGAAAGCCCGCACCACCTATCAGGATTTTCTGGCTTTCTGGAAGGACGCCGACCCCGATATCCCCGTCTTAAAACAAGCCAAGCAAGAGTACGAAAAGCTTAAATAAGCCGGCGGCAGAGCTGCATGGCGGGCGCGAGTCGGCTCGACGGCTTTCTCTTATTCCCCTCCCCAATTGGGGAGGGGAGCAAGGGGTGGGGTGTCGCAGCTCATTCGCCGCCCAGGGCAATGACGAAATACTGCGCGTGCGTCGAGCCGGCGTTTTTGATGCCGTGCTCTTCGTTCGAAGCCACGTAGGCCACAGAGCCGGGCCCCAGGCGTGCGGCGCGGCCGGCGATGGTGACTTCCAGGGTCCCTTCGCGTATCAGGAAGACTTCTTCGTGCGCGTGGTGATGTGCGGGATGAGGCATCGAGCCCGGCGCCAGATCGGTTTCGTGCATCTCGATTGGGTAGCCGGTGTGAGTCTTTCCCTCCACGATGCGGCGAAGCGTGTTTCCGTTTCCCGTTTCAACGGGCAGGTCTTCGAACGGGAGGAGCTTCGAAGGGATTGCGCCCTCCGTCGCCAGGCCTCGCGAGGCCATCAGCGCCGGAATCCAGAAGCAGAGTTTGCGGCGTGAATATCTCATTGGTTTGCTCCTCCTTTACCGTCATTCCACGCCCCGAATGGGAGACAACAAATCGAGCGGCTTTACTTACGGCTGCATCGCACCTTGCCCGGGCAACGGGGCTCCTGCGCTCGGTTGCAAGGCCGCACCTTTAGGCGCCGTTTTCCCCAATTGCTTGTAAACGGCTTCCACTTCTTCTGGAATCAACTCCGGCGCGTGCCATTTATAATTCTCCACCAGGGAATCCACTTCACGCTTTACCTGGTTCAAGGATTCACCTTCCTTGGACCGTGTCTCGACTTCCTTCTCCAGCCATTCGAGAAACTGACGGAACTCTACCAATTCCTTCTTGCCGCCAGGCTCGCCATGTCCGGGCACGTACACGTCTACATTCCATGTCTCGACCTGTCGCAGGGTGCCAACCCAATCATGAAGATTCCTCGATTCGATGCGAGGAAAGTAGCTGTTCTGAAATAGCTCGCCGAGGAACAGGACTTTGGCTGCGGGCAGGTAAACCGCCGAATCGTCGGAAGACCCATTCTTGAGAAGGGTGACCAGCTTGATCTCCTGCCCTCCCATCCGCAAGGTCATGTCGTTGCTGAATGTTTGTGTAGGAATAGCGATGTGGAAACCGCGCATGCGGGTGCGCAGTTTCCCGTCGTCATCGTCCAGCCGGCGGATGAGCGCCTGGCGATACTGGCGAATCCCTTCCTGCGCTTTCGCCGAGCAAATCACGGTGGCCTGCAGCTCCGTAAAGACTTCGTCGCCCAGGATCTGCTCGCCGTCGGAATCTGTGTTGATAACATACCTCACCGGCAATTCGGAGCGATGCCGGATCTCATAAAGCAGCTCGCGGGCATGAAAGGGAGTATTGGTGGTGTCGATCACTACCACACCCTCATTCGTAACTACAAAGCCTGCCGTCCCTGCGCGGCCGAATTGCGGGTCTCCTTCCAGGTCCAGAACATCATCCGAGACCCAGACGAAAACATTCGGCTGAACTTCCTCGACCTTATAGAGCCAGCCCGTTGCGAAACCAAGGACAGAAGACAGAAAGCAGAAGGCAGAAAGCAGGAGGCCAAAACCCAAGAGTTTCGAGGACTGGGCGCTCGAGATGTGCCTCCTCAACTCCTCCAGTTTCGACTCTCGACTTTTCCTAAATATCCACATACACCTGTGCTCGCCAGCCCTCCGCTGTTTCCATCAAATCGAGCTGATGATAGGTCACCGCTTTAACCAGCAACTTCACTTCATGTTTTCGCCGGTCGAACTTTTCACCTCGCGCCATGGCCGTGAGAGATCGCTCCGTGAGTGCGTCAAATTCGAAGTCGCGAAACAGCCAGCCCTCCGCGTCGAAGAGATACAGGATTTCACTCAACCAGTTTACCAGCAGGCTGGGCAGATCGGAAGCTTCCGCGCTCAGAGGCTTCTCCTCCCGGGGCGATATCGCCTCCAGGTCCACCATCAAATACATCAACGCCCGCGCTGCATTTCGAAACACGTCCTGTCGCGTGGCGCCAAACGCCTCGAAGCCGATGTCGGCGGTGTGTTCGAGTATCCGGAAGGGCAGCATCGTTGGTTGCTCGGCCATTGCCGGGCCAGGACTGGGACCGGCCGCGAAACAGTCCCACATCATACTCAACCTTTGTTGACTTTGGTAGATCAAGAAGCTGCGGGCAGTGTTCTAATTTGACTCGTAGCGCTGGCCTCTAGGCCAGCACCTGCCGACCCTTCGCTCCGCTCAGGGCAGGCTCTGAAGGTCGGCGCTTCCAAATTCTGACGGACTGGAAGACGCCCGGACGCTGTCATTCTGAGCGAAGCGAAGAATCTCGGCAGTTGTAGTTTCAACCAACTACGGAGATCCTTCGTCGCCTGAGGCTCCTCAGGATGACAGTCACAGTGATTCTTCCTGAGTCTGTAACCGCCAGCGCTACGCCGAAACCAGGAGGCTGTCCCATTTTGCATTTGTTACGGCGGCGGGCTATAATCCGGTCACAGTCGGGCTAATCAAAAACATGAGTGGACGGAATGACGATCCCACAGTCTATCTGGCGCTTGGTGCCTGCGCCGGCGTCTATTTCTTTATCAAAGGATTCCGCGTCTTTCGCGAGTACCGCGTGGTCGGGGACACTCCGGCCATGCCGATACGAAGCATTCCCATGGGTCTTGTCCACGTGCGAGGCAAGGCCGCAGGTGAGCGGCGCGTGAACAGCCCAGTCACGGGCACGCCTTGTTTTTTCTACAAGGTTGACATCGAGCGGTGGGAGGTTAAGGACAACAGCGGGCAGTGGACTCATTATCGTACCGACGCGGACGGTTTGCCTTTCTATCTGGCCGATGGAACCGGCAAGGTCGTAGTGGATGCGCATGCCGCTGAGCTCGATTTGCTGAAAACGGGCGTGCGCAAAGTTTACGACGCGCCGCGCGTTTCCGCGCCGTCGGCTCCCTTGGCTATGTCTTCTACCGCCCCCACAGATGATGATTTGCGGAAGTATGTCAGTGAAGTTGGGGTCAAGCGGCTGGGTTCACTGGTGGGTCGCGGAATGGATGCCTTAGGGCCTATCAAAGACCCTGACAAAGAACAGAAAAAACAGGCCGTAGTGGAAATGTTCACCCGTGGACTCAGAAGCCCGGACGCCGTTCAAAAGCTCATGTCGCTTCAGCAGCCCCTTATGCAGCGCAAACTCGAGGAGATGGGACCGCAGAGCGATCCCTTCCACGAACAGGCGAGGCGCGAGGCGATGGAGGCTATGAAGTATCCCGTGGGTAGCGCGGAGTTCGTCGAGCACATCCAACGCGTCATGGGCAATCTGCACGACCCGCAAGAACGGCAGAAGTTGATGCACGGCATGGAATCGTTACAACGCGTCCAGCAGGGCGGGCTAGCCGCCATGATGCCTGCCGCCTCCGGTCAATATCGCCTGACGGAATTCTGCATAGTTCCCGACCAGACTTATGAAGTTACCGGGACATGCGTCGAGAACCCGGCCCCGATAGACCAGCACGACCGGAATAAGATAGTAAAAGGTCAAGGCGAACCCACCTTCCTGATCTCGTGCCGCAATGAGAAACAAGTCGAGAGCTATCTTCGACGCCGCGCTGCCCTTTATGTCTTCGGGGGAGCGGGCCTTTCCATCGTGTGCGTGGCCATTCTTCTATTCAAGTATGGGTTGATATGAGCCGCCTAAGACTGCGTCGGCAACCGGCTGGACTTTTTTCGAGCCCTTGAGTAGGATGAGCCATAAAACCACGGTGCTATATGTCTTCTCACGGCTCGGATATTTCGATTGCGGCTGCAGTGGGTTTCGGCGCGGGTCTGTTTTGGTTCGTCAAGGGGTTTCGCATTTTCCGGGAATATCGTGTGCTGGCGGATACGCCCGAGATCCCGATTCGCAGCGTGGCCATGGGTCTCGTAGAGATCCATGGCAAGGCCACCGGGCACGAGACCCTTCTGAGCCCCGTCACCAAAACTCCCTGCTTCTTCTACAAAGTCGATATTGAAAGATGGGTCAGAGACAAGAATGGCGGGCATTGGGCTCACGCGGCGACTCAAGCCGAAGGCGCCCGGTTCTATCTGGAAGACGGCACGGGGAAGGTCCTGGTGGATGCCCACGGAGCCGAATGCGATTTGATCCAGACTGCGAAGCGAGAGACAGAAAGCGGGTTTGGAGGATCTCTCAGCCGTCTGTTCGGTGCGTCGCTCGACCCGAGCCTCGTGACCGGCTCCGGTGTGTCTGATGCCGACTTGCTTAATTATGCAGAGGCGGTGATCTCAACCGGCCACACCACGTTTTCTCTCGGCGGAGGGAACCTCCTCTCAGGCCTGGGCGGAGTTTCCCTACGCCTGGGGACGGGTTCAGCTCATCGTTATCGCCTTAGTGAGTATTGCATTCTTCCTCAACACTCGTACGATGTGGCCGGGACCTGCATCGAGAACCCTGACGCCCAGGACGAACGCGACCGGAATATGATCGTGAAGGGCCAGAACGAGCCGACCTTTGTGATTTCCTGGCGAAGTGAAAAAGAACTCAAGAGCCGGCTGCGAAACCGTGCCGCTCTTCATATTTTCGGCGGGGCAGCGCTGTCGGTGGTGTGTTTGGCCGTGCTGCTGTTCAGGTTTGGATGGTTGTGAGAAGCGATGTAGGGGGACGGCTTGCCGTCCCCAAAGTTCTGCGAGCGCGACGAGGGTAGGGCGAGCCCAACATTTACAAAGCACGGCCGCGTGCCGCCGTTGCTTTTCTTGCTCGTCACTTGCCACTCGCCACTGCTTCAAAGGAGCGTGAGAATGGGTGTTGCAATCCTGATCGGTCTAGTTGTGGTGCTGCTGATGGTGGGGCTCTTCGTTTATTTCATCACCATTTATAACAGCCTGGTGCGCCTGCGCAATGACCTCGAAAAGGCCTGGGCCAACATTGACGTCCTGCTCAAACAACGTCACGATGAACTGCCCAAAGTGATTGAGACATGCAAAGGTTATATGCAGTACGAGCGCCAAACTCTCCAGCTCATTACCGAGGCCCGCACCGCCTTCATGAAAGCCAACACCGTGGCGGAGAAAGCTCAGGCTGACAACTTCCTCTCCGGCGCGTTGAAATCCCTCTTCGCAGTGGCTGAGAATTATCCCGAGCTGAAGGCCGACAACAATTTCATGCAACTCCAAAACCGGATCTCTGAACTGGAAGAGAAGATTGCAGACCGGCGTGAGTTCTTTAATGATGACGTGAACACCTACAACATTCGAATCCAGCAACTGCCGGATGTTTTTGTTGCACACATGCTGAACTTGCAGCACAAGGATTTGTTCAAAGTGGCAGAGGAAGATCGTCGAGACGTGGAAGTGAAAGTCGGGTAGAACCTGCGGAAGGAGCCTGAGATGGTCCTCTCATTCGTAGTGCTCGCAGTTCTGGCGGTGTTCATCATTACGGTCATCGCCGTTATCCTGTATTTTGTCGGCGTCTATAACAAGCTGGTGGCCTTCAAGAATAATATCGATCGGTCTTTTTCCAACATTGACGTCCTGCTGAAGCAACGTCACGACGAGCTTCCCAAGCTGATCGAGACTTGTAAAGGCTACATGCAGTACGAACAGAAAACCTTGCAGGCCGTCACCGAGGCGCGCACCGCTTTCATGCGTGCCAACACTCCGGCGGAAAAAGCTCAGGCGGACAACATGGTGAGCGGCGCGCTGAAAAGTCTGTTCGCGGTGGCTGAGAAATATCCTGACCTGAAAGCCAACGCCAACTTCATGCAGCTCCAAGGCCGGATTACGGACCTGGAGACAAAGATCGCCGCGCAGCGTGGGGCTTACAACGAGGATGTGAACACCTTTAACATCCGCATCGCGCAGATCCCAGCCAGCCTGGTGGCCGGCTTTATGGGCCTCCGGCCCCATGCGCTCTTCCAGGTGGCAGGAGCGGATCGGGAGGACGTGAAGGTCAGCTTTAACTAGGGCTGCGCGGCCGTGAATTGTGATAACCCCATTGCAGCCGGGCCGGAATTGGAGATTTAAGATCAGAGATTTCAGTGCTACGCGCTGGCGGCTTGATTCGTGGGAAATTCAGCCACAGATGCCCGCCGTCGTCGTCTTCGCCGAAGACGACTTCGCCATCGCGGCCCGTGACGGCATCGGCGGGGCTGAAGCTCCGCTCGTCCACATTGCCACGTTATGACGGCGTATTCTTTCATTCGGTACTAGGAGATCGTTCTGCGGATTTCGTAATCCGCCTCAAGTTTTAGAGTCTCGCCGGGCGCGAGCGAGCGTTTGATCGACCAGATCCCCATGATCGCCGAATTATCTGTCTTACCGGTCCAGCGCGCGAAACAGCGTGAGACTTGATCTTTCGGGAAGCGGTTGACCAAGGCCAGGCCGGGCCCCGCCTCCGATAGCATCCACTCTCCGTCCGGCTGTTCCGGACCGTCATAAGTTTCGGCGCCCCTGGGCTCCAGGCCGGCCTCGATCAATCTTTGCTGCGTCGTTTTTCCGTCCTGTCGGCGGAAGGAGAGAACGCTCTCGTCCATGTTTCTTGGTCCAGCCACATATCGCGACTGGAGCACGGCGTCCTGAGCTGTATCACCTTGATTCTTGAGAGTGGTCTCGGTGTGGAGGACCGTTTCATCTTTCCGCAGTTGAATCACGCAACTCGCCTTCAGCCCGTTGGTGTAAGTGCCGGTCAGGCGCAGTTCTGTTGGCTCGGTCTGAGGTTCCAGCTCCCAGGTCGTTTCGTAGGTTCTGCCCAGGTAGTCAGAGTTTACCGTCAGACTCAGCCCGCCCGTGTCCGGATACGACCGCTCTCCGGGGTCGGGGCGACGCAGAAGGTCGTGCCCGGTCCTCCTATCGATCATCCTGATGACGCGGCCGCTCAACTCCGGAGCCACATCGACACGCAGCGCTGCATTCTGTAATGTCGCCACACGATACGGCTTGATGCGATTATTAAAATTCTGTTCGTCGTCGCTTGACTTGCTCCCCTCGTGCAGTTCGGTAATACCGAAGGAGCGGATATCATTCATGAAACTTTGAAAGTTCTCTTTCAACCCCTCGAGGTCTGCGGGTACGTACGATGCGTCGCGGACCTCGAAGGCCTTCGCGTGGATCAGCCTCACGTAATCGATCGAAAGCCGCGCCTTGCGGACCCTCGTCCTCGTAGCATTATCATTGGCGGCCGCTGCGGCTTCCTGGAAGAGCTTCAGTGCCTGAGCGATGAAATCCTGAGACAAATACGATGCGCCCGGGTTCGTGTAAATCCACATGTGCTGCCCTTTCCCACGTGGCGCCGGCCTTGCCTGGCGGTGAAGCAAGTCGAAATAAGCCCGCATGGGGCGCGCGGCCTTGCCATAGTACGCGGCCATGAATTCATTGATGATACTGTCCATGTCGAGGCTCGGATTCCACAGCAAGCGCGCCATCACGTAGGAGCGGAGCTCGGCATTTTCTCCTCCTCCGCCGTCTGCATAGTCGCCCTCGAGATATACCCCCACCACCCCGTTCTTCCTGTACATGGGAATGTCCGCGGCAAGTTCATCGAAGTCCGGGAAAGGAAGCAGGTAGTGGGAAAAATTCGTCACATAGTGCCAGATGTAAAGCTGGTTCGTGATCTTTGACCACGCCCGGAGATGATTCATGAAGTACGCATCATCTTTGCAGTTCTCGTACGGATGGGCTTCACAAGCCCCGATGGGACAGAGCCGGATGCGGACGTTCGGCAGCGGGCGTGCGTGCAAGGGAGGAGGCTCCGAGTACCAGTAGGCCAAGGTATCAATCAGCTTATCAGGATGCTGCTTGGCCACCTCCACGGCAACGGCATTGACGAACCGCAGGATGGGGCCCGAATGAGCGCCGCCTTCTTCCTGCTCCACCCGCCGGCAGTTGTCGCACTCGCACCACCCCTCGGTGTCATTTTGCGAGACTGAGTAGATGCCCACCTCAGGGTGCTGCTCGATCCACTCCAGCACTTTGTTGATCGTGAGCCGTAGCACGTTGGGATTCGTCAAACAGAGTTGTGCATTTATGCTTCTCCTCTGGCCGTCGACTAGGGCGTAGTACTCGGGATGCTCCCCGAAGTATTTCTCCGCGGGGAGGATCTGATAAAAAGTATGAACAAACGGGTAGATGATGAGCTTACCGCCCGTTGACTCGTCGAGGTTCATGAAGGACCCATTCATCTTGTTGCGGGCGGCCCAGTCCTTGTCCGACGCTTCCGTGAAGAAGGGCTCGCGATACTCGAAGGCGGGTTTCTGGAGCTCGTTGAGCGGCTCGATGACGAGAGTTGATTTCTTGGGGATGACGTTCAAATCGCGAGTAAACCAGCGGCAACCGAGCTTTTCCAAAAATGCGTAGACGCCATAAAGGGTCCCGCGCTGCCGGCCTCCCACGATCAGCACCCGGTTGTCTGACGTCCGCAATACGAAGCCTTCGGGACCGAGATTCTCCAAGGAGATCTTTGATGCCAACAGCTCAACCAGCGTGCTGTTTCCGACCAAAACGAAATTGCCTTCCGGCTTGTCTCGATCGGTGACGATAGGCAGGCGCGCGCCCGACATTTCCTCGACAAACTTCTGGAGTTCTGCACTGGCGTGCTTCTCGGAAGGCGAAGCTGTCTCTGAAATGCAGATCGAGTAGGTGGATGCTCCCTTCTCGACGAGCGTGAGAGGCTTATTCGCTCCATCCAGCGGGGCTGAGAACCCCCGTATCCGCGCCGCAGCCAATCCCACACTGCTTAAGACCGCAGACTTCAGGAATTGCCTACGAGTCTTATCGCTAGCGTCCGCACTTGCCATGTTTGCGAACCTCCCCTAATCCCTGTATCCACCGCCCCGCCGTAGCGGGGTCCCCTCGCTGTTCCGCTGCAATCGCCCTGGGTAGGGCAAGCCCTACCCCTACTCCGCCCCCTCTTTCAATACTTGATCCACCCCTTGTAGTACAGGTACTGCTGAATCCAAGGTCGTGTCCAAGGGTTTCGCGCGCAATAGAAAACCGAAACCACCGAGATGAGCAGAAAGAACAGGGCCATTCCACGGAACCAACGTTGGCCCGCCTTGCCGCGCAGTCCCTCCGGAATGAACATCAGCCACAACGGGATCAGCCAGAAGAACCATCGCAGCCCGCAACACATGCCGCCGTAATTCCGCTGGCCGGCAAAAAACGTGTAAAAAACGAGCAGCACGACAGTGAGGAAAAATGCCAGCGCCGCGAAGCCGCGCAGCAGGTGTTTGGGCGTACGGAGGCACCTCCAAACCCCAAACAGGGTGAAGATGAAAATCGGCGAGAGGGAGAAGATTCCGTGATGCCCGCCCAGCATGTTGAAAAGATAAATGGGCCAGGGCTCATACATGTTATCGATTCCCTTGCCCGGCTGACCTGTGAACTTTCCGGTCGCGGGGTCTACATCGCTCCCTACCAAGCGCCCCGAGGCCCGATCAATCAGCCAATAGGAGCCGGGATAGACGTAGGCTGACTTGTGCGCGTAGGCAGGCGAAAGATCGCCCGTGACCAGGTAGTTCGTTACGAAGTGGCCTGCAATGGGGATGAGGGCCAGGGGGAGAAACCAGGTTAATGCCTGCCGGCGCGCCTTCCAGGCCAAGGCTGCACCGAGGATTGCCAGGAACGCAAGGGCGGGAAATTCGTTCACCGCCGCAAATCCTGAAAAGAATCCCGCCAAGGCAAAGAGCCACCAGTTGCGCCGCGCCTCGCACCAGATCAGGAACGCGGGATAGAGCGCGAAGAAGAAACTGAAGGCCGCAATGGTGTGGTTGTTCAAAGTGATACTGAAGCCTGTCAGGAAGGTCCCTAGCCCCGCGGCTGCCATGGAGTAAGCCCGAATCCAGGGATCCGGAGCAAGCCGATCCAGGAGTCGAGAGAAGAGGCCCAGAAAAATGACAAGCGGTACGAGGTTGACCAAGGCCACCATCGTGCGGATGACGGTTTCCGGGCTGTTCCGAAAACTCAGCCTGCCGAAGCTCAGTTTCTTAAGAAGCAGGTATTCGCCCGCGAGCAAAGTCTCGAGCAGGGGGGGCTTGGAGGAATAGAAATGGCCGCGGATCCGCACGCGATCGATAGTTTCCGGCCAAGGGGTTTCGTCGATGTTGTAGGTGCCGCGCTCCGCAAGACTATAGATGGTCTGCCAGCGCGAACGATCATTCACGCCGTGCATGGGAAGAGCCACTCCGCGCGAGTCTGGTTCGGCGCGAGCCAGGAAAATCAAGCCCAGCACAGCCCCAGCGGTCACGGCAATCAGGATATAGTCCATGCTCCGCGCCCCCGCCCCTTGTCCCCCTCCCCGACTGGGGAGGGGAGTAACTTTCGCGTCGCGTTGAGTTGGATCGTTCATCGGCCGGTCCCCTTGCTGGGCGGAACACATTCTGCAACGGTGTACTTGGGCTCATGTCGGACGTTCTGAGAAGCGACCAGCTCAGCGAGGAATCCGACCGACAGCATCTGGAATCCGATGATGAGGCAGGCCAGAGAATAAACGAGCAACGGGCGGGCGCCGATGGGGCCAAAGCCGTGCACTTGAAATCGCGCCAGGATCCAGCACACTCCGAGGTAAATGAGCCCCGCCGCGCCTAGTAAGAAAGCGGGAAGACCGATCCCACCCAACAGATGAAGTGGGCGCTGGCCGAAGACGGTGAGAAAGACCACGGTGAGAAGATCCAGAAAGCCTTTAACAAATCGATGAAACCTGTACTTCGATCGCCCGTAGCGCCGCGGATGATGCTCGACGGGCAATTCGGCGACGCGATAGCCGCGGGCGTGGGCCATCACGGGAATGAAGCGGTGCAACTCTCCGTACAGAGGCAGCTCTTTGACGACCTCGGCGCGAAAGCACTTGAAACCGCAATTGTGGTCGCGCAACTTGAGGCCCGTCACGCCGCTGACCAGCCAATTGAATACGCGGCTGGGCCACACTTTGTGCCAGGGGTCCTTCCTCACTCGCTTCCAGCCATTGACGACGTCAAACCCTTCCGCCAGCTTGACCAGAAAATCGGGAAGTTCGGCGGGGTCATCCTGTAAGTCTCCATCCATCTGGAACACGACTGGACCCAGCGCCGCATCGAAGCCCGCTGCGAGCGCCGCGGCCTTGCCGAAGTTGCGCCTGAAGCGAATGCCACGGATGCGCGGATCGCAACCGGCAAGCCCACGAATCTTATCCCATGAACCGTCGCTGCTGCCGTCGTCCACAAAGATGATCTCGAGCTGAAGCCCCTGCCTCTCACCCACCGCAAGCAAGGCCTTTCCCAGTTCTTCCAGGCTCGCGGACTCATTCAAGACGGGAATGACAACGCTGATCAGCTCGTATTTGCCTAGGGTTGATGCCATGCTACAGCCTGACGTAGGGGCAGGGCTTGCCCTCATAAGCGTTTACTTAAGGCGCCGGGACTTCGAAAGCCGCGGAGCGGCGCCAGAAAGTAGCCCACGGCGTGAGCCGTGGGACGGAACGTGGCGTTAATATTCACAGCCCC
>JBEKLY010000151.1:0-18179 GCA_050010015.1 Terriglobia bacterium | reverse complement strand
CCCTTCCGGGGCTGTGAATATTAACGCCACGTTCCGTCCCACGGCTCACGCCGTGGGCTACTTTCTGGCGCCGCTCCGCGGCTTTCGAAGTCCCGGCGCCTTAAGTAAACGCTTATGAGGGCGAGCCCTACCCCTACACCGCCGGGGTCCGGCCGCGTGCGACGTAGAGGCGGGGAGCCGTGGGCGCGGCATCCTCGACCTCCGTCATGGAAGGATTGGGCGCCGCGTTTTTTGCTTGACAGGGTGGCTCGATTGATGGTAGCCTATCAACGTTATCGATGGCGAAGGCGAGAGCAAGTTGCACCGGGAGGATCGGTAATGCGTTTTACACACGTTCGTTTTCTTGGCTGGAGTTCATGCCTGGCCGGCGCCTTTCTGGCTTTCCAGATGGCCGCATTTGCCCAGGTGGATGACCAGGCGTGGAAAGCGGAGGGCATCATCAATACCTCCGCCAGCCCCAAGGCGAAGCTACACTCCGTGCCCATTCGCGCCGTGACCATGGGCAGCGGAATCTGGGCGGATCGGATGCGGACGAATGTGGAAGACAGCATTCCCACCTTGCTGGCGCTTCTCGAAGAGCACGGTGTGGTGGACAACTTTCTGCGCCTTTCGGGCCAAAAGCATGCAAGCCGCCGGGGACCGGTTTACACCGACTCCGATCTCTACAAGTGGATGGAGGCGGCCGCCTTCGTTCTCGAATCGGGCGACCGGCCGCAACTGCGCCAGACGCTCGACAAGCTCATTGCCGAGGTGCTGTCAGCCCAGGAAGCGTCGGGGTATCTGAACACCTACTACGTGGGGGACCACGCCAAGCTGCGCTTTTCGGAGATGTATCGCAGCCACGAGTTGTACTGCCTCGGCCATCTCCTCCAGGCCGCCATCGCCTACTACCGCGCCACAGGGGACCGGAAGCTTCTGGACGGCGGGATCAAGTATGTTGACTACGTTTTGAAAACGCTTGGGCATGAGAAGAAACCGGCGCTCACCGGACACCCGGAATTTGAAATGGCGCTGGTGGAGCTTTACCGCACCACCGGCGACAAGCGCTACCTGGATTACGTCAACTACCTTTTCACCGGAGAGCGGATGCGCTTGCAGCTCACCGACGAGCAGGTGACGTACCTGTTCAGCGGCATACCCTTCATTTCACGCACCCAGATCGAGGGCCATGCGGTGCGTTCCCTTTATGCGTGCAGCGGGGCGACGGATTACTACCTCGAGACGGGTGACCCGGACTACGGCGAGACCCTCGACCGGCTATGGAAAGACCTGGTGGAGCGGAAAATGTACATCACCGGCGGCGTTGGATCGTACGCGCAGGGAGAATCGGTGGGCATGGCCTACGACCTGCCCAATGAGCGCGCTTACGCGGAAAGCTGCGCGGCTATTGCCAACCTGATGTGGAATTGGCGCATGCTGGCGGCGAAGGCAGCCGCCCCCTATGCCGACGTCATGGAAGAGGCGCTTTATAACGGGATCAATTCCGGCATGTCGCTTTCCGGAACGCTCTACTGCTATCGCAATCCGCTCGAGTCACGAGGCAACGAAGACCCTCGCCAACCCTGGTACGACACCACCTGCTGCCCTCCGAATCTGGAGCGGACCTTTGCGTCTCTTCCCGGGTACCTTTACGCGACTAGCCCGGCCGGAGTGTACGTCAATCTCTACCACGCCTCGACACTGGATTGGCACCTCGAGGACGGCACGGGACTTAAAGTTGTCCAGCGAACCAAGTACCCTTGGGACGGCGACATTGCCCTCAAAGTCAGCCCGGCCAAGGCGGCAACCTTCACGCTCTATTTGCGGATTCCGGGTTGGTCGAGCAAGGCAGCGGTTACGGTGGACGGCAAGCCCGCCGCCGGTAAGCCGAAAGCGGGCGAGTACTTCGCCATTCATCGCGATTGGCAGGGCGAGAGTACCGTCCACTTGCAGTTGGACATGACCCCGCGCTTGGTCGAGGCCAATCCCCGCGTGGCGGAGGATTACGGAAAAATCGCTGTCGAGCGCGGCCCCTTGGTGTATTGCCTGGAGCAGGTGGACCAGGAGGATAAAGCCTCAGTCCTGGATGACGCTTTGGCGGCAAGCTCCGCTCCGAACGAAGGATTCACGGCGCAGTTTCGCCCCGACATCCTGGGCGGAATCATTATGCTCGAGCATAAAGGCGTGGCCGGCGCCAAGCCGTATTCTGAGGAGCCGCTCTATCGCACCTTGGAAAGCGCGCCGAAAAGCGAAACCCAGGAAGTTAAGCTGACTTTCGTCCCTTATTACGCCTGGGGTAATCGGCTGCAGGGAGCTATGGTGGTTTGGATTCCCTACTCCGGGACGGGCAAAGTTGCGGCCACGAAACGCGCGGCCGCAGGAGCGCTTTGAAGAGGGAGGAACCAGAGGCAAGCGGGCGGCCACCGCACCTGAGTCCTAACGGGCTGCGGAAAGCAGCCGTCTGTCATGCTGAGCCCGGTCGCTTCGCTAAGCGCAAACTGCGCGAAGGATCTGCAGTTTGTCCTTGAAAACAAGCAAATGCAGATCCTTCGGTGCTTTGAAGATATCGGGGAGCGCGGGCATCCAGCCCGCCTTTCGTGCCGCAATTACACGCACGCTGCGGGCAGGATGCCCGCGCTCCCGGGTGCCCGTCGGCCGACGGGCAGGAGCGAAGCCGGACCCCTCACCCATATCTTAACTGTTAACTGCACACTGTAGACTGTTAACTCTCTCAGAACGCCAGATAAACCGGATTCTCGAGAATCTGTTTGAGTGTCTGGAGAAACTTCGCGCCCGTGGCCCCATCGACCACGCGATGATCGCAGGAGAGCGTCATGCGGCAGCGGAGGCCTACCTGGATCTGGCCCTTCACTACTACGGGCTTCTCAGCAACCTCGCCCACGGCCAGGATGGCGCCTTCGGGCGGGTTGATCACCGCGGAGAACTCTTCGATCCCCATCATCCCAAGGTTCGACACGGAAAACGTTGCGCCCACGTACTCGTCCGGATTCAGCTTGCGGTTGCGCGCCCGGGCCACGAGGTCCTTCGCTTCACGCGCGATCTCCTGAAGGTTCTTGCTCTCGCAATTACGTATGACCGGCGTGATCAGGCCGCCCTCGTCGACCGCCACCGCAATGCCGAGATGAATGCGCCGGTGGTAGCGGATCGCTTCGCCCCGGAAGGACGCATTAACGTGCGGATGCAACTGGAGCGCCGCCGCACAGGCTTTGAGGATCAGATCGTTATAAGAAAAGCTCAGCTCCGGATTCAGGACCTTCGCCGATTCGCGCAACTCCTTGGCGCGGCCCATGTCGACTTCAATCGTCAGGTAGAAATGCGGTACCGGCGCCTTGCTTTGCACCAGGCGAGTGGCGATGACCTTGCGCATCGAGCTTAGAGGCTCGTCGTAGAACTCCGGGCCGGTCGGGACAGGCGCCGGACGCCTGGGAAGTTCAGGCGCAGATACAGGTACTTGTGTAGCCACCGGCTTGGCTTCCGCAGGACGTGCCGTTCGCGCCGCCCCAGCGGACAACATCCGAGCGCGCTCCACGTCCTGGCGCACAATCCTCCCCGCCGGGCCCGTGCCCGTGATGCGATCGAGGTCCAGGCCCATTTCCTGGGCCATTCTTCGCGCCAGCGGCGAAGCCAGAACACGCCCGCCGTTTTCCGGTTGACTAGCAGAGGCTACGGCGCCGCCCATAGGCGCCTGCCCTGAAACCGCAGTCGGGGGAGCCGGAGTGGCATCTGCCGGGGCTGCGCCGGTTGGGCTCGGCGCTATGGCTGGCGCCGGCGAACCGATGGCAGGGGGATGCGAGGACGCAGTCGGCGCGGGCGCGGGGGCCGCGGCGCCATCTCCTTTGAGCAGCGCGGAAATATCTTCATCGGGCTTGCCGATGAGCGCCAGCAACTCGCCCACGGGAACGACTTTCCCGGACTCAACGAGAATCTTGCGCAGCACACCGCCGCCCATTGCTTCCACTTCCATGTCGACCTTATCGGTCTCTATCTCGACCACCGCGTCGCCGGCCGAGATCTGGTCCCCCTCCTTCTTGACCCACTTCAGGACCTTACCCTCCGTCATCGTATCGCTTCCTTTCGGCATGAGTACCTTGACCATGGTTAATCCCCACTGTCGGCTGCAGCCTGCTCGTGTCGTGAGTCAGAAGTTCGTCGAAGAATTCAGCCCGCGGAGCGGGCGGCAGCCTGTAGCCCACGGCGTGAGCCGTGGGTCGCGAGAGCCCACCCTCTCCCCCGTCCCCTCTCCCGCACAGCGGGAGAGGGGTGCCGAAGGCGGGGTGAGGGCGATCTAACCCAGGGCTTACGCCCTGGGCTACTTTCTAGCGCCCCTCACGGGGCTCCGAAATACCGGCACGCACAGGAAGAACTTTGTTAACGGAGTTCTGTCTCGGGACGCTAGAGCTTGGCCTGATTCGGGCAGCGCGCCGTCCGCCTACGTCCGGTAAAGCACTTTGTTCACTGCGTCCATTACTTTCTGTTTGTCTGGAAAGGCCAAGTGCTCGAGGTTCTTCGCATAGGGCGTGGGCACGTCGGCGCCGGTTACCCTTAAGATGGGCGCGTCGAGATAATCGAAAGCGCGCGACTGGATCGTGTCCACGATCTGAGCCCCTACCCCGCAGAACGGCCAGCCCTCTTCCACAATAACTGCCCGGTTCGTCTTCTTCACCGATTCCACCAGGGTCTCGGTGTCGAGCGGGCGAAGCGTTCTCGGGTCGATCACTTCCGCCTCAATGCCCTCTTTCGCGAGCTCGGCGGCGGTCTCGAGCGCCACGAACACCATCTTGGAGTGCGCGATCAAGGTGACGTCTTTGCCCGGACGCTTGACGTCGGCAATTCCCAACGGGACCAGATGCTCGCCGTCGGGGACTTCGCCACGCGTGCCGTAAAGCACTTCAGACTCGATAAAAACGACGGGGTTGTCGTCGCGAATCGCCGTCTTGAGCAGTCCCTTGGCATCCGCGGGCGTCGAGGGCATAACCACTTTCAACCCGGGCACGTAGCAGAACCACGACTCGAGCGATTGCGAATGCTGTGCAGCAAGCTGGTGCGCTGACCCGCCGGGCCCGCGAAGCACCATGGGGACGGGGAATTGCCCGCCCGACATGTAAAGCATTTTGGCCGCGCTGTTGACGATCTGGTCAAGAGCCAGGATCGCAAAGTTGAAGGTCATCATCTCCACGATCGGCCGCAGGCCCGCCATCGCGGCCCCCACGCCCAGGCCCGTAAAACCCAACTCCGTGATCGGCGTGTCCAGGACTCGCATGGGCCCGAATTCCTCCAGCATCCCTTTGCTGACCTTATACGCCCCGTTGTAAAAACCGACCTCTTCTCCCATCAGCACGATCGTCTCATCACGCCGCATCTCTTCACTCATGGCATGATTCAACGCTTCACGGTAAGTTAGAATCGACATGAAATCTCCTCGGACTTCAGCCATCAGCTATCAGTTTTCAGCAAGCATCCCACGGGTAGTGTCTCAGTTTGAAGTAGAGGCGGCTTTACGCCGCCATTTGGCGAGGTAAACTCGCCGCTACGAATCCAAACCGAGACACTATCCATCCGACGCGACTTGCTTGCTGATAGCTGAAAGCTGAGAGCTGATAGTTCTTACCCCGTGTAAATGTCCGTATACAATTCCTGCGGCTCCGGCTCGGGGCTGCGTTCCGCGAAGGCTACGGATTCCTCGACAATATCGCGGATTTTCTGGTCCAGCTCTTCCAAAAACTCGGCATTGATAACCCCGATCGTTTCGAGCGCTGCACTCAGATTCTTGATCGGATCGTGACGCCGCTGCGATTCCACTTCCGACTTGGTGCGGTAGTGGCCGTGCGCGGGATCGGACATCGAATGGCCCATGAAGCGGTAAGTGCGGGCTTCGATGAGCGTGGGAGCGCTCTCCTTTCGGGCTCGGTCCACGGCTTCCTTGAGAGACTCGCGCACTGCCAGAACGTCCATCCCGTCTACCCAGGTGCGCGCCATGTTATACGCGCAGGCCTTCTGCGACAGGTCGTAGAGAGACGAGGCGCGCTCGATCGGAGTCCCCATTCCAAAGCGGTTGTTCTCGCAGATGAACACCACCGGCAACTTCCAGAGCGCCGCCAGGTTCAGCGATTCGTGGAACGATCCGATGTTGACCGCCGCCTCGCCAAAAAATCCCAGCGTGACACGCGATTGTTTGAGGTACTTGGAGGCAAAAGCCGCGCCCGCGGCCAGCGGTATCTGGCCGCCCACAATGGCATGGCCGCCCAGGAAACTGCGCCTCTTGTCAAACAGGTGCATCGAGCCGCCTTTTCCCTTCGAGACCCCGCTCTGCTTCCCATATAACTCCGCCATCACCTCGCCCGGGTCCATTCCTCGCACCAGGGCGTGCCCGTGCTCGCGGTAGGAGGTCAGGACGTAGTCGTCAGGCTCGAGGGTCGAAAGGGCACCCACAGCCACCGCTTCCTGGCCGATGTACAGGTGGCAGAAGCCCCCGATCTTGCCCAGCGTGTAGAGTTCCGCCGCCTTCTCTTCGAATCGGCGAATCAGGAGCATCTGCTCGAGTAGGGTCTTTAAGAGCGCAGGTTCTTCGCGTTGCGCGCGCTCTTCGAGCGTCTGGGCCGACGGATGGTCCGGGCCCGCGAAAAGCTCGGCAAGGTTCGTCACGTTCGATCCAACGTCCGCAGGTTCCATCCAAATCCTCCCACTGTGCCCTACACTTCCCCTGCCACCGTAGAACTGCAACAGACTGTGGCAAAAGGCAGAAGCGCGGGACCCCACTGACAATTGCACGCCTTCTTCTTTATCTTAACTGGAATTTCAAATAATAAGAAGAGCCTTCGAAGGACCCCAATCCGTCGATAACCGCCCCAGCGTGGGATGTGGTGCGGGCGTCCCGCCCGCAGTCGTGGGAGCGTCCCGCTCCCGCGCGCGGGCAGGATGCCCACGCCCCCGCGGGCGAGACGCCCACGCTACGACTTTCAAAGCAAGCGAAATTTAAACCGGAAGCGAGGAAGTGGAGAATTTCGGCTAAAGTCCGGGCGAGAAATGCCGATATAGCCGATGGAAGGGGATGCCTGACTGCACGACAGGGCGGCTTCCGGGTACGCAGGGGGTGGACGGCATTGATCGGCAGCCCAGGCCAGAGCCAGAATGTCCCTCTGAATTCCCTCCGGTACTTAAGTACTGTTTCATCAGTCAATGCCTTATTGACTAATTTTGATGAGAAGTGTACATTCTTGTCTGTCAAAGGTAGTGTACAAAGATCCAATCTAAAAACAGTTGAAGGAGTTCATCACGATGCGATTCCGTGCAAGGAGTCAAGCAGGTGTGTGGCGAATACTGTCTCATGCGGCAACTTTGCTGTTTGTCACGGCGAGTATTGCGCACGGACAATCTATTATGACGCGGCATACGCGTCTGGAAGTGACCAGCGGTCAGGCGAAGATCGTGAGTCGGCTACCGGGCACTCAGATCTTGCGTCTCGACATTGTTCTACGATTGGGCGATCAAGCTGGGCTGGAGAGCTTTCTGAAAGAAGTTTACGACCCCAGCAGCCCCATCTACAGGCACTTCCTTACGGTGCAGGAATTCACCGAGCGGTTTGGCCCTAGCCAGGAGGACTACGATGCCGTGGTTGCTTTTGCCAAAGGTCGCGGCTTCGAGGTGGTGGGCGGCAGCCGCGATGGCATGGACGTGCAGGTTGAAGGCTCAGTGACGGTCATTGAGGCGGCGTTTAATGTGTCCATGGGCGTTTATCAACACCCGACGGAAGACCGCACTTTTTATGCTCCGGATCGAGAGCCCAGCGCGCCTCTTGGGTTTCCGCTGTGGCACATCTCAGGTCTGGACAACTTCTCGATTCCGCACCCCGCTCTTGTGCATAGAGAACCAGGCGCAAAGCCCGCAGCAACTACCGGCTCCGGACCCTCTGCCTCTTTTCTAGGCAGCGACATGCGGGGGGCCTACTATGGGGGATCACTCACCGGTACCGGACAAGACGTCGGGCTGCTGGAGTACTACGGATACGATATCACCGACCTAAACACCTACTACACAAACGCGAAACAAACAAACCTGAGTTCGCATGTCGTCGGGATCTCCACGGATGGAACCAGCTTGAGCTGCGTTTATCCGAGTTGCGACGACACTGAACAGATCATCGACATGACTCAGGCGCTGGGTATGGCCCCCGGCATGACCAATCTGTATGTGTACGTGGGGTCTTCCGATACGGCCATTCTCAGTTCTATGACGACGCATACTCCGTTACCCGCACAACTGAGCTGTTCGTGGGGCTGGGGCCCGGCGGATCCCACCACAGACGATCCGTTCTACGAGAAGATGGCCGCACAAGGACAGAACTTCTTTGTGGCGGCGGGCGACAGTAGTAAGTGGACGACGAGCACCGGTGCCTACCCCGCTGACGACGTTAATATCGTATCTGTCGGCGGCACGGATTTGACCACCGCTAGCGCGGGCGGCGCTTGGGCCTCTGAAACTGCCTGGTCCGACAGCGGCGGCGGGATATCTCCAGACCACATTGGTATTCCGTCCTGGCAGAAGCTCTCCGGAGTCATCACCTCGAGCAACGGGGGATCCACCACTTACCGGAATGGCCCGGACGTCGCGGCGAACGCCAACTTTACCTACTACGTCTGTGCTGATCAGACAACCTGTACGGCAAACGAATATGGCGGAACCAGTTTTGCTGCGCCAGTCTGGGCCGGCTACCTGGCACTGGTTAATCAACAAGCGCTTCTCAATGGCAATACAGTGCTCGGATTCATTAACCTACTGATCTACCCCATAGGCACGGGCTCAAGCTACGACACTGATTTCCACGACATCACCAGCGGCAGCAACGGCTATTCGGCGGTAACGGGGTACGATTTGGTGACGGGCTGGGGAAGTCCCAACGGCTCCAACCTGCTCAGCGCGCTTGCCGGAACCCCGGCGGCTCCTGGATTCACCATTGCTGCCTCACCCAACTCCGTATCCGTCGCACAGGGCAATAATGGCTCATCGACGATCACGACAAGCGTCTACGGCGGGCTTAGCTCGGCGATTAACTTAAGCGCCACTGGCCAGCCCAGCGGTGTGACTGTGAGCTTCAGCCCAAATCCGATCGCGGCTCCGGGCTCTGGCTCGTCAACGATGAGCATAACCGTGGGCTCAACTACCGCCACGGGTACTTATCCGATCACCGTGACAGGCAGCGCCACTGGCTCCATCACACAAACCGCCACCGTATCTCTGACGGTGACAGCCGCAGGTGGCAGTGGTAACTTCAGCCTCAGTGCGTCACCCACCTCGGTTTCCGTAGCCTGGGGCAGTTCCGGCACAAGCACCATCACGGCCACGCCCACGGGCGGGTTCAACTCAGCAATTTCATTGTCAGCATCAGGCGTGCCCGCTGGTGTAACAGTGACCTTCAATCCCGCCAGCATCAGTTCGGGCTCCGGGAAATCCACGATGACGATAAAGGTGTCCTTCGGCACCCGCACCGGGTCTCACACCATCACCATAACCGGTACGGGAGGCGGCATACCCCATACGACCACAGTGACTCTTACCGTCAGGACATAGTGGCTTGTGACGGCAGAGCACCTGCCTTCGCAAAACTGTTTCACAAAAGGCCCGGCGCAATTGGTCCGGGCCTTTTGTGTCTGCGGTTGACTATTCGTAGTGCAGAGCTTCGACGGGATCCAGCTTGGCGGCTCGCGCGGCGGGATAGAGTCCGGAAATCATGCTGATCGCGACGGCGAAGGCAATCGCTCCGCCCACCAGCCACCACGGAACCGCCCATAAGTTCTCCGGAGGCAGGTTCTGGCGGCGAAGATAGAAATTCGTGCCGACGTTGATGACGCGGCCGATTGCCCAGCCTAGTCCCACTCCCAACGCGCCACCGGCCAAACCCATCACGGCGGCCTCGGCAAGGAAAAGCTTCTTCACATCCGCGTCACTCGCCCCGATGGCCTTCATAATTCCAATCTCACGACGGCGCTCGAGGATGGCCATCACCAGGGTATTGACGATCCCCAGCGCGGCCACCGCCAGAGCGAGGCTGCCGAAAATGCCAAGAAAAAGGTCGAGCACCGCGAAGAAGCGCCGCAGGCCGCGCGTGGCGTCGAGAATGGAGAAGGTATTGAAACCCATTTTGCGGATGGCATCCTGCGCCGACTCGATTTGGCTCGGATTTCTTACGCGAACGCTGAGGCTGGGATAAGCCGGCGAATTCGAAAAGTCCATTTCGCCGCCTCGCAGCCCAGTGGGTAGCATGACGTGGAGGTTCTCGAGCATCTGGAGCGGGACGAAAACCCGCGCTCCACCGATGCCGCGCATGCCCTCGGGATCTTGATCGGTGATCCCCACAATGTGCAGCTTCTTTTCGCGCTCGAAGACCGAAAACGTCCCGCTGTTGCGGCTCGCGCCGGGCGGGGACTGAGGGTTAGAGGAAGCCTGTGGCTGGGCAGGCGCTGCCGCTCCTGAGCGCTCTGCGTAGCGCAGCGTCAGTTCCTTCCCAATCAACGACTGAGTCTGGCCATTCAGCTTCGAGCCTGCGTCGTCAAACCTGGGGTGGACGCCCAGGAGTTCATCCGCGAACTGAATTTGCAGGATAGCCTCGTCGGCTGCATCTGAGGAGAAGAACTTGCCCTGCATGCCCTCAAATGCGTCTTTGTCACGCGCGGAGGGCGGCAGGCCCGCCACCATGGTAAGGTGCGATTTCCCCTCGTAGGCGATTTCGCTGACGAAGCGCAGGTCCGGCACCGCCTCCAAAACGTTGGGCAGGCGCGCCATTTCGATTCGAGCTTGTTCGTCAAGAGGCCGGCTCTCCGCGGGAGGCGTCTGCTCACGATTGCCGGCGCGGCCGAAACCCCGCAGGCTGCGGCCCGAGGTGACGACAATCGTATCAAAAAGACCGGACCTCGCAAGCCGGCGGTCGGCCAACTGCTGCAGTCCGATGCCCAGCGAGAGCATTGCCACGAGCGAAGCTACTCCCACGCCGATGCCAAGCGTGGTGAGCGAATTACGAAGCGAGGATTCGCGAAGGTTGCGCGCCGCCAAGTCCACCAAGTCGTTTGCCTTCAATGCTGGCCCCTTTTTCCAGTACCGTTTGTCAGCCGTCTGTCATCCTGCCATGAAAATGCGCTGTCATTCTGAGCGCAGCGAAGAATCTCGCCCTGGTCTTTGCTCCTCGGTCCGATCCGAAGCAGAGCGAGATTCTTCGCTGCGCTCAGAATGACACGGTCTTCATCGACGGTAGCGAGCCGAAGGATCATGACGTCTGCGCTCAGGGTGACAAATTCCGAATTCCTTCACACCTTCTTAGTCCCCTAGCCCCTAACCCCAGCCTTCTCGTCCACCACCTTGCCGTCGGCCAAAAAGATCAGGCGCTGGGCGTAGCGCTCCGCCAGCGTGCGCTCGTGAGTCACCATAACCAGGGTCATTCCGAGCTGTTGATTGCACTCCTTCAGCAACTCCAGGATCCCGCTTCCGGTGCGACTGTCGAGGTTGCCCGTAGGCTCGTCGGCCAAAAGCAAGCTGGGTCGGTTAGCCAAGGCGCGCGCCAACGCCGCGCGTTGCTGTTCTCCGCCGGAGAGTTGGCTTGGGCGATGCGTCAGGCGCCCACCCAAGCCCACGCGTTCTAAGGCTTCTCGCGCTCGCGCCAAGCGTTCTCGGCGCTCTGCTTCTGCAAAGCGCATGGGTAGTTCGACATTTTCGAGCAACGTCATGGTTCCCACCAGGTTGAATGCTTGGAAGACCATTCCTACGGTGTGCCGCCGGTAGCGGGAGAGAGCTTCGCTTGACATCTCCGCCAGGTTTTCTCCGTTCACGATAATTGCGCCGGAGGTCGGCCGGTCTAGCCCCGCTACCAAGTTCAATAAAGACGATTTCCCGGAGCCCGAGCTGCCAAGAAGCGCCACGAACTCACCTCCGCTTACTTCGAGGGAGACTCCGTCCACCCCCCGGATCACCGAGTCACCCATCTGAAAATGCCGGCACACTGCTTCGGTGCGAATAGTGCCGGCGGGCCTGGATTCCTCTATCATTACGATTGATGCTCCTCGCCGAAATTGCGGCAATCCGTTGCGCGTCGGCAGCCACAAGTTCTGCCCTGACGCACCTTCGTCCTGGCTTTCGCTGACGTAGTAAAGCAGTATAAAGGGGAACGGTTGCCACCATCAACCGGGATGCTGCGGCAAATGACCCGGATTTGTGGCAATACATGTGCTGCCTAATACAGGTGTCATTGTCTTTGAAAGAGCTGACTAATCTGTTCAAGGCCCTGTCGGATAACACTCGTCTGCGTGTTGTCAACCTATTGCGCATGCAGAGCTTAAGCGTTGGAGATCTGCAAGCGGTGCTGGGCCTCCCGCAACCAGCGGTTTCCCAGCAACTCGCCATATTGCGGGCCGCGAAATTAGTTCGCGCCAAGCGGCAAGGGCATAGAATTTGCTACTCACTCTCGCGCGCGCCGTTTCTCAATTACCCGGTGAGCAGATTCCTCAGCGAGGTTGCCCCCTTTTTTCCCGAACTAGCGGCGGATGCTCAGAAACTGGTTGATTTCAAAGGCGATAGTAGTTCCTGCTCCCAGCAGGATGAGGAGCGGACAAGGTCTGGCCAAGTTTGACTCCGTGTTTGACACATTCTCCCCAAGTTGGGAGTAAAGGGAGAGGCAGGCAGTTTCCTCATGCGAATCAAAGCGCTCGTTTGCAACTGCAAGGGCTTGTCCCCGTCTTTCAAGAACTCGGACATGAATACCCTTCCTTTCGAGATCGAATCCGACCTCGATGTCGATTACGCCATTGTGCATCCACAACTCTGCGGGATGGGGGGAAACAGGGTCATGGAGGATGCCCTCCGCTCTCGAGAAGACGACCCCGAGACCTTCATCATCGTAGGCGCCTGTGATGCGGAAGCACAACTTAGACTATTCCAGAAACTCTTCTGCAAGACAGGCTTCACTCAGGACCATTTTCTGCCGGTGGATATTCGAGGCGCGACGAATAGCGAGATTCTGGAACGGCTGGCGGAGAAACTCCGAGAACGTGTCCAGCCCAGAGAAAGGCCCCATTGACCGCCTCGCCCGGGGAACCGGTCCGGTTCCCCATCATGTTAGGAGAGAATGAGGAGCCGATGCCTGGCCGTCAGAGAAAGCGCTTGCCGTGGTTTCCCACCATTAAATCTGAGGAGTGCCTCCTCGACCTCGAGTGCCTCAACTTCTGCCCCGCTGATGTGTTCGAGTGGGACGCGTCCACGGGCAGACCTGTTGTGGCACGCCCTTTTGACTGTGTCCCTGGCTGCCGTAGTTGCGCTGAGAAGTGCAAGGGCAAGAGCATTTCGCTTCCCGGCCGGAGGGAAGTGGCAGCGGCGCTGAAAAGGATTCGCGCCGAAGATGGACGCACCTCCGTCGTCAAAGGCGTTCGAAACACCCCGCTCGTTGCGACCACGGGGCGGCGCCAAACGACGCCTCAACCGCCTCGCGCCCAGGGCAGTAAAGGCAAGTCAAGAAATAATCTTTCCGTCATCATGATTACGGCGCACCAGGACAGGGAGCGGGAGTAGACGCTCCCCCACAGATACGCAAGCCCGAAGCAGATTCACTTCAGAGTACGCAGAATTCACAGCGCGGCCTTTCGGCCGCATACAAGATTCCACCTTCAAAATTCCAGACCAGAAACCCGTGCGCGCCGCAAAATCTCTTGGGAATAGTAGAATAGGGCGTGTGCAGCGATACTCCTGTAGCACTTAGGGTGAGTTTCGTCATGGCGCGCGAAGAAAAGCAGATCCTTCGCTTCGCTCAGGATGACATGTCATTCTGAGCGAAGCGAAGAATCCGCATTTGGTTGCGGCTCTGCCGCGCTGTACTACGATTCCCCAAGTTTCTTGCGGCGCGCACGGATTTCTGGTCTGGAATTTTGAATCCGGAATCTTGAATTGCGGCCCTGTCTCGCCGCACCCTTTGTGGTGTATCTTCTTCTTGCGACCACGAAAAAGTCCAACATTTCGAAGGAGTCACTGTTATGGGAAAGAGCATTTCGCGCCGGGGTTTTCTCGGGGCAAGCCTCAAGACTGGGGCAGGGGCAGCCTTATTCTTCCCCGCGGCGAGGATTTTCGCCGAGCCAACTGAAAGTGCGGCGGGAAGCAGCCAGGGCATCTGCGTGACGCTCTGCAACCATTGGAGCTACACGGGGATTGGCTGGCAGTTGGGCCTCGAGTCGTGCGTGCTGTCGGCGATCGACGCTATGGGAATGGCCGATCGCGCTCCTCACGTGAAGACCTGCCTCGAGATGGACGCCCTCGCTTACAAGCTGATGGCGGAGAAATTCCCGGAGGTCGCCGGCAGGCTCAAGAACTACCTTGCAGAAGACAAAGTTGAAATCATCGGGGGCACTTACGGGCAACCCATGGGGACGATGTTCAGCGGCGAATCGAACATCCGCCAGCTTACCTATGGACGGGAAACGATTCGCAAGGCGCTCGACTATGAGGTGGCGACCTTTCTCGATGAGGAAGAGTTCTCGCATCCGCAGATCCCGCAGATCGCGCTGGGAACGGGATACCGCTATGCCAGCCTGGCGCAAGTCGACACCTGGGGCCGCGCGGGCATTCCTTACCTCGAAGTCAACGCCTTCAAGTGGAAAGGCATGGACGGCAGCGAGATTCTGAGCACGCCGAAGAATTCGCTTTTCGGCTATTCACCCGACCTCAAGCAACTCGCCGGCTCGGAAGCCTTCAAGAAACTCCAGGGTCTGGGTAAGCCACTCATTTTCACCTGGGAAGAGTTCGGATGGGAGCCGCCGGACGAGCCCGCCTACCTGAAGACTCCCGAGAAATACAGGAAATTTGCGGAGGACTCTCCGGTCGAGTTCGTCACCCTAAAGGATTACCTCGACGAGTACGGAAGCGGCGCCCTGCAATCGGTCTACCTGAACATGGATGCTTGGACGAAGCTGCTGACCTGGGGATTGGGCGGCGACCAACTGCGAGTGATGGACCGCAAGGTGGAGGCGAAGCTACTGGCGGCGGAGCGCTTCGATGCCGTCGCCGCCGGCCTGGGCGCGAAGAACCAGGCGCGGCCGCTCGAGCAGGCCTGGAAACACCTGCTGACCTCCCAAAGCCACGACGTGGGGCTGTGCGAGTTCTCGCGCTGGCAAGGAGACCGGATGGCGCCGCTGGATCGCATCGAGGACTATCACAATTTCACTTGGGGCGCCATCGGCTACACACATCTCGACGCCGCCGAGAAGCAGGCTCAAGAAACCCTCGACAAGTCGCTGGGCTATGTGACTAACCAAGTCGGCTCGGAGGCGGGCAGGCACGGCGAGCTTGCGGTTACAGTGTTCAATCCCTGCGCCTGGGAGCGGACCGGCCTCGCCACCACGGGGCGTATCTACCCGATTCGCGCGAAGGCCAAAGATATAGTGGTTAAGGACAGCGCGGGCCGCCCGCTGCCTTCGCAGATCATCAAGAGCGACAAGGACCCGCAGGGAAACCTGGTGGTTGCCGACGTGGCTTTCCTGGCGGAGGAAGTTCCGAGCGTCGGATATGACACTTACTATCTCGAATTCACTCCCGAGGCCGCAACGCCCGCCGCCACGGATTTGCGGATTGATGAGTCGCACCTCGGGATCGAGAATGAATTCCTGAAAGTCAGGCTGAGCTCGAAACACGGGGCTATCGTGAGCCTGGTGGACAAGCGGACGGGCATGGAGATGCTCGACGCGGCAAAGAGCGCCTTTCCGATTCTCAAAGGCACACCCAATCAGGATTATTGCCTGCGCAGTGTATTCGTCCAAGAGAAGTATCACCGGCAAGCCACAGCCATCCCTGCGCTCTTCGACAGCTCGACTTCGCAGGCGGTTTATGAGGGCGCGGAGAAGATCAGCGCTCCGAGCGGGGAAGCGGATTGGCGCACCATATCGAAGTCGGCGATTCGTTGGATTGAGCAGGGGCCGCTGCGCGCCACCGTCAAGACCAGCCACCAATGGCCGCTTCTGAAGTTCGAGACTTACGTCAGCCTTTGCGCGGGACTGCCCTGGGTAGAAGTCACCAGCCGGGTGTTGGCGGAAATCCCGCCCGCTCCCGACGCGCTGGGGCCGGACCATCGCTTCCCCGCCGAAATCAAGCAGGGTTACTGGCTGACCTTCGCGCCGGGGTTTCAGCCGGCCTCGGTGGTCCGCGATTTTCCCCTGGGTATCGAGCCCACAGAGAGCCAGGTCTTCCAAGCCCGCACCTTCGTTGATCTGGTAGGTAAGGATGAAGGCCTGCTGGTGCTGCACCCCGGAACTCAATATTTCAAGCATGACGCTACGGGCGTATTTTCAAACCTGGTCATGCGGGAGTGGGAGTCGTACTTCACCGGCGAATACGGCTGGCCGCGCTACTCGGAGTACCGTCACGCCTTGCTTCCTCACGGGTCGAAATTCACGAACGCCCAGCGCGTGCGAGCTGCGGAGGAGTTCGACCAGAAACTGATCACCGTGGTCGGCCCGCCGCAGAGCGGAAGCCTGCCGCAGCGCAGAAGCTTCGTTACCGTGCAACCCTCGGGTGCACACTTGATGGTGTTGCGCGCGAAGGATGAAAAAGGGTTCGAGCTCCGATTCGTCGAGGTTGAGGGCAAAACAGGCGATGCTTCCGTCGAGTTGGCCCTGCCGATGACCGCGGCGTCAGAGACCAACCTTCTTGGCGAAAAGACCGCTGAGGTTTCCCTGAGCGCCGGTAAGCTGAACTTCGCGCTTCAACCCTGGCGCGTCCGAACCTTCGAGATTGGCGTGTAACCCGGCCGGCGGCACCCGGAAACTACCAAGTGTCATTCCGAGCGCAGCGAGGAATCTCGCTCTGCGTCGGACGAACCACTGGACAATGAGCAGGACGGGATTCCTCGAACCCCTCGGAATGACAAGCAATAGCTAAACAGCGATGTCCGATTTCGGGACCCCGAGGGGGTCCATCGGACCCTGGAAATCCGGGGATCCCAGCAGTTGTTCGGATGTCGTCGAACCAGGGCCGGCGCGGACCCGCCATCTTGGGTCTGCAATGTCCCGAAGGGACAGGTTCGACCGGCCAGTCCAGCGCACCCGGTCTATGCGGGAGACAGTTGCGCCAGGGCGCATGAATCGACCTTCATGGATATGCTCCCTCAGTCCAACAGGTCAGGCCGGGCATATACAGAGTTGAATATTCCACCCCTGGGCCTCGTCAGAAACACCGCGCTGTTTGGATGGCGTGCCTATTGGCTCTTTCCAGGGCCGCCCCTACGCAATTCATGGAACCGCTGGCCTGGGCAGCCTGCCAGTGATAACCCGCCGACTTTCGCTCATCCCCCGGCACCAAATTGCCGATGGCTAAGAAGTAGGGATTATGGCATTTACGGTGATGGTCGTCGATGAAGAACTACCGGTCTTGAGCCTGGCGAAGGCGTGTCTGGAGCCCTTGGGCTGCGAGGTCGTGGAATCCGACTATCGCGAAGCTGCCATGCTTGCCCAAGCGCGCAAACTCCACCTGGTGCTTCTCGGGGCTCAGAGCCAGCAGCTGGATGCGATTGAACTCGCTCGCGTCATCCGGCGATCAAGAGCCACCGTTCCCATCGTGATGTTTACGGCAGAGCATGACACGAAGACCGTGCGGCGCGGCATTCACGAGGGCATCCATTTTTTCCTCGACACGCCGCTCAGCCAGGAGCGCATCGTCCAATTCTTTCGGGCCATGCGCAGCGCCATGTGGAAAGAGAGGCGTCGCTTCACACGGTTGCCCCTGCGCGTGACCGCAACGTGCCGATCGTGCAACCGTACTCTGGAATTGCCCACAAGCAACATCAGCGCCGGAGGGGTGCTACTCGAGCCCTGCGAGGGGCTCACGAGGTGTCAGGAGATCGAATTGGAGCTCCCATTGCCGGGGTACGAACGGCCAATACGAATTCTCGCCACAGTGCGGCACCAGACCCCCGAGGTTGGCGTCGGCGCAAAATTCCAAGACCTATCCCCGGTAAATCGGCGAGCGATTGACGGTTATATTTTCGGAACGCTGGAAAAGCAGGGGTGACCTTCGAATCGGCATCTTGTGACCGGTTGAAGGTTAGTCCGAAGTTCCCCTGACAATTAGGCCGAACCTCCGGGTCAACCCTTGATTACGCACGGCTTGGCAGGATCGTGATTTTTATTATGTTCCCATGTAATTGCAAATATTATGCTTGACAG
>JBEKLY010000150.1:0-18375 GCA_050010015.1 Terriglobia bacterium | reverse complement strand
GTCAAGCATAATATTTGCAATTACATGGGAACATAATAAAAATCACGATCCTGCCAAGCCGTGCGTAATCAAGGGTTGACCCGGAGGTTCGGCCTAATTGTCAGGGGAACTTCGGCTTAGTGCGTCGGATGTGAGCCCTCAATCGGGTACTTTCTGTGGATGCGGCAAGAAGTTGCTGTAAGGATTTCCGGTACCGCGATGGAGGAGTCTCGACGGTGCAGCCTGTGACGGGCTTCAAGCCCTAAAAGGGCGAGCTAGCAAAGCCCAGGCCAACGGCCCAGGGGCGCTAACCTAAGCCTGCCGCCGCCTGCGAAATGCTTCGCGCCGTTACTCTCGCAGGCCCGGAGGGCCGAAAGACTGTGGCCCACGGCGAAAGCCGTGGGATGGCCGTGTTGATTAACGATCAAGCCCGCATCAGCGGGCGAGAGACTTCCTGCGCTCCGTCCAATATTTCTGTCGCCCCTACGGGGCTTGCTCATGACGCTTATGCTTTATCCCATGGCTTTGCCATGGGCCACATTCTGCCGCCCGTCGGCTGACGGGTTCCGATGGTCGTGGCGATCTTAGGTTAACGCCGATGGGCCGTTGGCCTGGGGCTTTGCTAGACCGCCCCTTTGGTGCTTAAGACCATCGCCAGCACGCTAGCGGAGTTCGCGACCCACCGTCGAATCGCCCGGCGTACTTCACGAATTATTGGGACAGGACGCTACATTTGTACAACTTGGTTTCGAATCGCGTAGCGGACTAATTCCGTAAGGTGGTGCAGATCGAGTTTGCGCATAATATTGCTGCGATGGGTCTCCGCGGTTTTGACCGTGATATCAAGCGCTGCGGCCACTTCCTTCGTGCTTTTTCCTTCCGCGAGGAGTTGCAGAATCTGGCGCTCGCGCGGACTTAACGGCTCCTTTGGCGGCACATCGTGCTTCGTCGCAATCGCGGAAGATCCATGAAGCATCCGGGAGACCTGTGAACTCAAAAACGCGTGGTGGCGCCGCACGGCATCGACGGCGGCCAACAACTCGCTGCCCGCGTCGGACTTTAGCATGTACCCGCGGGCACCGGCTTCCAACACCTGCCTCATCACGAGCTCTGAATCCTGCACTGTGAGAACCAGAACCTCAGTCTGCGGCCACATCTTGCGAACGCGACGGGTCACCTCGAGTCCGTTAAGCTCCGGCATATTGAGGTCCAGAATCAGTATGTCAGGTTTTAGCTCATCGACCTTCTCGAGGGTTTCCCGGCCGTCGGCTGCCTCCCCGCAAACCTGCCAATCCGTGTGCACGCCAAGCAATGAGCGGATTCCCCTCCGCACCAGCGAATGGTCGTCTGCCAACAATATTCGGAGACCGTTCATGGGGAAATCCTCAGGAGCGCGGAGATGAGCAAAGACCAGAGGTCTCGCAACGTTCTGACTCGGGACTTTTGATTCCTGGCCCCGGGCTCGCTCTATTCACTCGTCCTGGTTCTTCACGGCTCGATCACCTGATTGCGAACCGCGTAAAGCACAAGTTCGGACAGGGAATCCAAGCCGAGCTTGCGCATGAGGGCAGCTCGGTAGGTTTCCGCAGTCTTAACAGTTATTCCAAGCAAATTACCCACTTCCTTATTACTTTTTCCCTCCGCGAGCAGTTGCAGGACCTCTCGTTCGCGCGCCGTGAGGGGATACGGAAACTCTGCCGTGGGGGAAGTTTCAGACACCAGCTTGAGATAGCCCTCCAAAACCATTCTTGCCACTCGAGAATTGAAGAAGGGCCGCCGTTGATACACCGAGCGGACGGCGACCACCAAATCCCTGTCCGCATCCGACTTGGACATGTACCCCAGCGCGCCGGCGCCGAGCAAGGTGCGGGCCAACTGCTCGGAATCGTAAGCAGTGAGCACCAACACTTCTGTGTTGGTGAGCGTCTTCCGGATGCGGCGGGTGACTTCCAGGCCATTCATACCCGGCATACTGAAATCGAGAATTACAACATCAGGCGCCAGCCGGCAAGCCTCCTTCACCGCCTCACGTCCATCTCTCGCCTCTCCGCATACCTCGAAGTCACCTTCTGCCTCGAGCAGCCCGCGCAGTCCGGTGCGAACCACGTCATGATCGTCCGCAATCAGGATTCGGATGCGCGACCCCTCAACTGGACGATTCTCTCTGGTAAACATTTTAGATCTCCCTCGCACTTTCGATCCGGTTTGCTTCCGTCGCTTTCGCATGTAGTCCCCTCGCCGGCCGCGAGCGGATATCCTTCCAACCCTTCAATAAGCGGCGTAGCAATTTCGAAGCCACCCGGGGAATGGTTGTAACCCGTTGAGCCGCTTAAGGATTCACAGATTGACAGAGATTGTGGCAGGCGCGGCCCCAGAAGAATTTTCAGAGTACTGCGGCGAAGAAATTACACTCGGGTGAAGGACACTCCTCCCTGCCTTCCCGGCAAGAGGAATCAAATCAATGCGATGAGGAGTTCTTTCGCAGGCCCAGGCCGCGTATCGAGAGGATGCTGCCCACGATTGAGACGATAATCAGTCCCGCAACCACATACGCAATTACAGGCGAGCGCACGAAACGCAGCACCAGTCTCCTGCCTAAATAGATCGCGAGCAGCCCTTCGATCAGGAAGCGCGCTAATCGGGCCAGGGAGACTACGAGCAGCAGCCTTTTGCGTGGGTACTGCAGCGCGGCTGCACCTGCAACAAAGGCGGTAAAGGGAAAGGGGGGCGGCATCAAGCAGGCGACGCCGAGCGCCCAAGCGGCGTTTTTCTTGGTGTACTTCTTGATGGAGGCAAATCGCTTGGCTGACAAGCGCTTCTCGAGGCCTTTTTCTCCTCCCTTGCGGCTTAAGACGTCGTCGACCAGGCAGCCAAGGACTGAACCGGCGGTCGCCATCAAGGCGTAGTACACCATCAGCTCGTGGTTTCGGGCCGCCATGGCGATGAACAGCAGGTCGTTTCCGAACGGCATGAACAGCGGGGAGGAGTCGAGGGCGCTCAAGGCCAACACGCCTGGCCCTCCGAGATGAGCGAAAGTTCTGACGAGATGGCGCACGACGCTTTTCAACATAATCCGATCAGAACTTCTTGTGCATCTTCACCTCGAGCGAATAACCCTGGTTCTGGGAGGCTACGGCGCTCAGCGCGTATTTCTTGGTAATCTGATACTCGACCTGGACAATGTCCCCCTGAGTTGTTGTGAGGTCCGTGGTAAAAGTGAAAAACAAGTTCTTGGTCACACGTTGCTGTATCCCGAGGGTTGCACCTGGGTTGCTCTGGTTCCCGCCGATCCCCGGGTCAATGGTCAGCGAGGAGATTCCGGCCAGCTTTCCTAATCGGCTGCTGACCTGGCCCGCCACCTGGCCCGCCACGACAGATTGCGGGGTGCTGGGATTGGCGGCAGACGCCTCGGTGGTCTGGCCGGTAAACAGCAGGCTGATGATGTCGACCGAAGCAAGCGGGGGATCCGAAGTATAAGTGGTGCGCAGGCGGTCGAGGGGACCCACCAGGTTTACGGTAATATTGAACTGCTGAACGGTTGCCGTGACTGCGATGTTCAGCACCGGCTCAGTGCTGACAGGGTTCGCGAACTGGATGGTTCCATGTTCCACCTGGAAGTGCAGGTTGTTGAAGAACAGCTCACCGCCCGTTATCTCCGTGCGGCCCAGGATCACCGGATCCGCCAAGGTTCCCACAACACGAAGGTTGGCCGAACCCTCGACGCTCACCTGGTTGCTGGCGAGCGACATCTCCTCAGACGACTTCAACGCCACGTTCATTTTGACATTCTGCATGAATCCCGCACTGGGCGGCGCAGAGTTCCCGGAGAACTGATTGGCAAAGGTGGTGAGATCGAAAGCCGGGGTGAAGGAGAGATGATCGACAAGAACCTCACCGTTGAGCGTCGCCGCGTCGGGCGTCCCAGCCAGATTCAAATCGCTCTTGAGCACCGCCCGGACCCCGTCGGGATAACGCAGCCGAACGTCGTCAGCCGACAGGCTGACATCGAATTTAACCGCGGGCTGAAATGCCGCAAAGCCCTTGGCTGTGACCTGACCGCCTCCTGTAACGGCAGAGAAGGACTTGATGTTAACTTGGCCGCCCTGAATGTCGAATTCGGCGTTGACCTTGTCGGCTCCCAGCGGCGCGCCGGCGGCTTGAAAAGCTGCATCGGTGACGCGTACCTGGCCTCGTAGATCGGGGTGGGAAAGCGCCCCCTCAGCATTAAGGTTAAGCTTGAGCTGGCCAGAGCTACTGAACTGAGAATGCAGCATTTGGATCAGGTGAAGGTCAACATCGCCGCTGGCCGAGGCGCGCAAATTCCCTTCCCCGCCCACCGGAACAGCTGCTTCAAGGTTCAGGTCGGTCCCTGTCCCTTTCAGTTCTGTCCGCCGGAGAGTCAAGGTGCGTCCCCGGTAGTCGATTCGAATGGGCGCAGCATTGGCAATCTGGACGGATTGGTAACTGAGGTGGAATGTCGGTACGTTGATCTGGCCTTCGAGTTGCCCCGGCTGCTTCAAAGGACCTTTAAGAGAACCGTGAATCTCGGTTTCGCCCTGGATACCAGCGTTCGAAAGATAAGCGGCTAGCAACGGGCCGAGCTGCACCGCGCCCGTATCGATGTTCGCAGAAGCGTCATAGTCGGAATTCAGATTCACACTTCCCTCGGCTCGGACATGGGCGCCCGCGGCGTTCGAATCGACCGAGAAACTAGCCCGCTCTCCCGCAATGCTCGCCTGCACTTTCAGGCCGTCCAACTTCTGATGCTGGAACTCCAGGCTCGGAGCTTCCAGAGTGGCTTGAAATCCAGGTTGCTTGATCGTGCCCCGCCCTTGGCCGGATACCTTCACCAAGCCGGTTATTCCCAGATCTCTTGCTTGAACGGGCTGGAGCTTATCCAGGCGAATGCCAGGGAAATCAACTTGCGCATCGTAGGTTTGGTCCTTGGTGGAGTACGTGAGCTCGACGTTCCCGGAGCCGGCGCTCGTGTCGAGCTTCAACGTCGAGTGGATGCTGTTATTGGCGGCATCAAACTTTATACCGAAGTCCTGGATCGGCTGGTCCCAGGCGCGCGCTTGAGCCAGCCGCACAGTTCCCTGCCCCTCCGGATTCGCTTGCGAACCGCGCAGGGAAACATTCGCGGAGAGATTTCCGCTGACCGGGTATTCGAGGCCGGCAAGATGCTCGACTTCCGTCAACGACACGTCACTGGCTGTCATCTTGAGCTGGACAAGGCTTTGAGGCGTGTACGACCAGTTGTTCAAGCCCACTGCCGCGTCAAGCTGGATTCTGCCTTGCGTGCCGATCTGGACCTGGGCCTTGTGCAGGGCTACCCCGGACGGGCTCGCCTCAATATTGGTTCGCAACACCGGAACGGCGGTGTTCTGATACCGAAGGTTCGCACCGGAAAGATTTCCCGTCGCCTGCAACTGCTCGAGCGGACCGTGAGCGGAAACGTCGGCGGTGAGGTTACCGCTGGCGGGGTAATGCAGGTTAGCGAGATGCTCCAATTCGACCAGTGGTACGTTATTGGCCGTCATCCGGGCATTGATCGGGCTTTGGGGTGTGTACGACCAGTTTTTCAAACCCACTGCTGCGTCGAGGTGCACGCGCCCTTGAGCGCCGATCTTGAGCTCACCCTGATGCAAGGCCGCGCCGGACGGGCCGAGTTCGACGTTGGCTCGGAGAGCCGGCAGAGTGGTCCCCTGATAGCGGAGATTCGCCCCCGAAACGCTTCCTGCCAGGCGTATTTGCTGTAACGATCCGAGCGCCTGGCCGCTGAATGATGCGGAGCCTCCGAGACCCAGCAGGTGGGGCGGTGGCGAAGATGGCGTCGCTTTACCGGCGTTCCGGAGAGCAAGTATGAGGCGGTCAATCTCGCTTAGATCGCTCGCGTCGGCCTGAATGCCCAGGCTCGAGTCCTTACCCACACTCCCGTTTAGATTCACGGTGGTGTGCGGTGTGTGGAGTGAACTCTGGCGCAGGGTGAGAATCCCGCGAGGTCCGTCGTAGCTCAAGTGCACAGCGCCGTCCAAAGGAAGGTCGTCGCGGGCGCCTCCCGCCGCTGTCGCTACGGGAGTAGCTGCGGCAATGGTGAAATCCGACTTAGCCTCGAGATCCTCGAGGCTGCCGCGCCACCCTGCCTCAGCAGTGCCATCCAGTCGACCCGTGATTCGCAGCGGAGGCTTGCTCGAGAGGGCATTGGTTGCATCTGTAAAAGAGAGACCGCTCACCTTTGCCTCGACGTGTGCCACCGGTGTGCCGGCCAGATTCTTCAAGGACAGCCGGGCCGTGACGTGGCCGCCCAGAATGTTCGCCTGCATTTGACGGACTTCGAGATCGCCATGGCTGAGGCGGTACTCTGCCTGGAGAGCCTGCACGGCGGCGCGCACCTGCGGGTTTTCGACCTCGAGCGACGGACTGCTGAGCTCACCTTCGACCGCCAGGTTGTTCAACGGCGGCTGGCCAGCCTGGTTTTGGTAATGGACTTTGCCGCGCATCGAGACTTTGCCTGCGGGCAAAGCATCGTTTTTGAGGCTCTTCCTGAACTCACCTGTGGTGAGAGACACATCGTAAGTGGCGTCAACGGTCGGGTTCGGGTAATTCTGTAGACGCGCCTGGCCACTTATTCGAGACGTGCCGCTCGCAATCTGCAGGGACTTCAATGTCAGGCCTGAAGGCGCTGCCCCGAATGTTGCCTCGAGGTCGTGTTCGAGCGGATTGTAAGCACCATAACGAAGACGGCCCTGCCGATAGCTTAGGCTGCCATCATACTCAGACTTGGAGGCGTCGAACGTGGATTGCACGCGAAGGTCGCGAAGTTCGGCCTGAAGCGGCGTCTCGGAATCGTTGTAGTAGATCTCGCCGTCGTTGAGCGCGACGTGGCGGATCGCGAGATCGAAAACGCTCAGGGGCTTGCTTCTGGCGGGCGCGGGAGGGATCGCCGGAAGATTATTATGCCCCTGACCGTTCACGGAAAAATGAACCACAGGGTGATCCACGATGACCTCTTCGAGCCTCAGTTCTGTCCGGCGAAGGGAGGCCAGACTCAACTCCACCGCGAGGTGGTCAGCCCACAATAGGGGTTCGCGCGGATCCGACCCGGTGCCCTGGATAGCGACGCGGTATAAATCAACCCTGGCTTTCGCGAAGTTCAGCGTGAAGTCGCCGATCTCCACCCGTCCTCCAGTTGCCCGCTGAGCGCGTTGCACGATAGTGGCAAGAACGTAGCGGTGAAACGCGCGACTGCGCACCACGAGCACGCCCGCCAGGCACAGTACCACTACAACCAGAAACAGCGCCAAGCCGATGCGTATGAAACGTTTTGATTTCATGCCCCGTTTTCCTTAGAGATGCCCAGGATGAACCCCGAGGCCCGGAGGGCCGACAGAGAGTAGCCCACGGCGTAAGCCTTGGGTTCGAGCTGCGGCCGAGGGCTGTCTGAGCCCCGGAGGGGCGGCAGATGCCCGAGTGCAGCCTCTGCCGCCCCTCCGGGGCTGCGGATATGACTGCCGCCCAGCGTCCCACGGCTGGCGCCGTGGGCTACTTTCTGGTGCCGCTCCGCGGCTCGGAAGCTGTAAATAACCAACTGCCTGTCATCCTGAGCGCAGCGAAGGATCCCGGCAGTTTCCTGGGGTTCAACTATCTACAAACAACTGCAGGGATCCTTCGCTGCGCTCAGGATGACACATTTCGGATTTCCCCACGCGTTCTCACCGCGTGGCTCCGTCACGCACCACTAAAACGACTGCCCGAGCGTAATGAAATACTGTGTCGCATCTAATCCCGGCACAGGATTAAGGTTTCGCCCGATATCGAACCGCACGGGGCCCACCGGCGTCTGGATGCGCAGGCCAAAGCCGAGCGTGTTACTGTAGTTTTGAATGAAACCCCTGAAGCCAATGTTACTATAAATATTACCGCCGTCATAGAAGATAACTCCCCCGAGATTATTCAATAGCGAAATCCCGAGATTATTTGCAAAGGGAATCGGGAAGCGGCCCTCAGTATTCCAGATAGCGAGTTCCCGGCCCCCGGTTGGAACCTTGATCTCCGTCGTGCAGGAGCCCATGGTGCACAAGTATGCTGATTGCTGCGGTCCGGCGCCGTTTAATGGGAAGCCACGCAAGCTGTCGGCGCCCCCGGAGAAGAATTTTTCGCTGAGCGGCACGTGACTGCCGTCGAATGACTTCACCATCCCCAAGCGAAAGTTATTGGCCCACACCATCCAGGGCTTGACCTGGCGATAGAAGGCAGTCTGGCCGAAGAATCGCACAAGGTTATCGGAGGATCCTATAGCGGTCGGAGTAATTCCGAAGTCCAGTGTCTGGAAAACACCTTTATGGGCATCGAGGGGCTTGTCACGGGAGTCGTGTACGAAGGAGGTGGAAAGCCTGGATATCTTGATGTTGGTATCTTCAGGCGGGACGAAGTCCAGTATCTGCAAATCAGTGAGCGTCGTGCGTTCATACGAGTAGCGAAAATGCAGCCGCATCGTCTTGGCGGCATTGAGCGTCCTCTGGAGATCGAAGGACGCCGACCCCAAGCGCGCGGTAAACAACGGGTTCATAGTGCTGCGCTCCGCCGAAAAACCCCATACGGCGCTCCAGTTGATAGCGGGAAACTGGGGGTCGGTATAAGTGAACGAAAGTTTCTGGTCAAGCCGCGACACCAGCGTGGAAACAGATGCCGTCTCTGCGCGCCCGAGCAGATTGAGCCGGCTGTATTCCACCGTTCCCAGCGGGCTGAGAATGTACGGCTCGTGGATCGTAAAAGACTTCGGCAAGCCGATGGTGGGCAGGCCGGGTAAAGCGATGATGCCGGAACTTAGCCCGCCCTGCCGCGAGGTCGACTCAAATCCCAACCCGTAACTAAAAGAATTGCGTTTCGCCTCGTGGACTTTGACCAGTACTTCCTCCTGCGTCTGTTCCGTGATCGGCCTGCGTGGTGTGACTTCGGCCCAGTCAAAGACTCCGAAGTTGTACAGTTTCCCCTCGGACTCTAACAGTTGACCTTCGCTGACTGGCCCACCGGGTTTGACGGTGGTATTCCGCTCGAGAAACGAACGCCGCGTGCGCGGCCCGCCAAGATAGGCTACGTCGCTGATGTGGACTTCCGGCCCTTCGTCAATGAAGTAGGTCACCGTCACGCGATGAGGATCATCCGCGGCAGGTTTGACGGCCGACTTGAAACTGACGTTCACGTAGCCCAGGTTCAGATAGGTGGCGACGATGGCATTTCGGTCCTCGTTCAGACGCGAAGGTGAATAAGGCTGGCCGATTTTCAGGTGCAATCCACGCGGAGCAAGCTTCGCAAGGGGCTGCGTCTTGTTCCCTTGCATCTCGAAGGAACTCACCAGGGTCTGCGGGCCTTCGGTAATGTGAAAAGTCACATAAACGCCGGGCTCGCGGTCGACCACGTCAGGTTCGACCTTGACGTCCGTGAATCCCGCATTTTGATAAAACGCCTTCAGATTCGCGGTGCTCTTCTCGAGCAAATCCTGACTGAACCTGCCACGCGAAGGGAAGCGAGCCTTCTCGACCACGACTTGACCGATCAGATCCTTGTCCTTGAAGTGTCCGTCATGGGCAATCCGTACGCTTACGACGCGATGCTTATTCCCTTTCTCAATCTGGTAGACAACGGATTTTGTGGTCGGCTCGTCGTGAACCTGCTGGCTCACTTTCACGTCAAAGTAGCCCTTGCTCTGAAAATAGGAGACCAGATTGCGGTGGCCTTCGTCCACCAAATCCCGGTCAAACGCGCTCTCCTGATACATAGGGATAAGTTTGCGCATCGTTCTCCCGAAGATGTGGGCGCCTACCACCCGAATGGAGACCTGGGTGCCGAGTGTCACGCGAAAAGCCAGGTCCGCCCGATTTGTTTCGGGTTCGTAGCGCGGCCGCTCGAGGCGGATCTGGCTCGCCAGGTAGTTTTCCTTGCCAAGATATTCGCGCAGGTAGCGAGCCGCAGCCTGGATGCGCTCCGGGTCGTATGCCTTACCGCTCTTGAGGGATGCTCCCCTCAATCGGGCGTGAAGTGAACCCAGGACGCGCTCGAGGCGCATTGCTTGCTCGGGAGGAGGCCCGGTGACCGCGATCTTGCCCAGCTTGGCGTGCTTGTTCAAGTTGACGTGAAAAACCACGTTCGCCACTTTATGAGTCTCGTCGAAATTGGTTTCCGAATGGACCTTGGCCATGAAGTAGCCGTGTGTGGCGAAGAATCCCTCAAGCGCCGGCTCCGCAGCCTTCACTCGGTTCTCGTCGTACGGTTCCTCGGCAGGGCAATCGACAACCTGGACCAGTTGACCATAATTGAACGTGCGGGAGCCGCCGGGAAAGCTGATGGTACCTATGTAGAACGCGGGTTCCAATACGAAGACCACCCGCAAACCGGCAGCTTCGGGCTTGACCAGCACATTCACCGTGGTGAATTGTCTGGTCTTTTCGAGCGCGGCTACGCTCTCCTTCACTTTTTCGTGGGAATAAGGCTGCCCGGCTTTTTGCACCACCAAGGGGCGCAAGGCTTCGACGTCCGTTGCGGGCTTTGATATCAAATCCACGACGGCAACTTTCTGGCCTTCGTAGATGGCCTGCTGTTGCACGGTCAGCTCCTGCGCCTCGCTCGGGACCGCCGGATGGGCGAGGCTATACAACATCGCTGCCAGGACGAGGCATGCCGTCTCCGAATGAATCCTTGCTCTGCGCCTGAGCCTCAACCGTGAGCGAAGATCAAACCCCAGGGTCATCAATTCCTCCGTCAGTCGGCGTGCGCACATCTTGTTGGGCTGAGCTCCGGTACGTCCTCGGCCGCCAGGTTTCAGACCGGAGCTTATCGAGCTGACTGTTGACTTCCGCTCCCACCAGGATGATCAGGCTGACGATGTAGATCCAAACCATGAGGATCATGAGCCCACCCAGGGCACCGTAGGTTTTGCTGTAGCTTCCCACGTAATGGACGTAGGCGTCGAAACCCTTTTGCGCCAGCAGCCACGCCAATATCACAAAGAGACTGCCGGGCGTTATCCAGCGCCAAGGCCGCTTCAGGTTGGGGAGCGCGTAGTCTGTGATAGCGGCGGCTAGCCCGATCAGGAGGAAGGTGATCAGCCATCGACCGACGTCCCACAAGGGGTTCAGGGAAACAACCCGTCCGGCGCGAACCGCGAGCCAGACTCCTACCCAATGACCAATGCTAAAAACTCCGAACGCCGCGATTACCAGAAACGACAGGACGACCAGCAGCAGCAAGGAGAGGCCGCGCCTCTTCCAGTAGCTGCGCGTTTCACGCACTTCGTAAGCGGCGTTTAACGAATCAATCAGACTCATGATTCCAGTGGATGCGCTCCAGGCGGTGCCTAAGACTCCCAGGGAGAGGAACGGTATGCGGCCCCGCGTAAGCCCCAGCACAGCGAGTAGAACCCATTTTTGGGCGTCGGGGGGCAGGTAACGTACCACCCAGTCGAGAATTCCATTCCAAAAGCCTGTAAAAGGCAGAAAGCCGACGAGCGCCGCAAGGAAAATGAAAAATGGAAAGAGCGCGGCGACAAAGTAGTAAGACATCTCTGCCGCCCACCCCGTGCAGTTGTTGGCGTCAATTTCTCTCCAAACTCGACGGCAGAGTTCACCTATTGGAACGCTAACCCCGGCGCCCGGCGCAGCTTTCCGATTGACGACCCAACTCATCGAGGGTGCACCTGATTCCAGCCCTGGCAAGTAATTGGATGCATCTGGGTGACAAATGAGGGCACTAGACGGGGGTTCCCCGGGGTTGTGCACGTAACAAAGCCTACCGCATGCGGTGGAGGGCAGAAATCTGACCAGCGGGCTCGAAGCGCGTTCTCTGTGTCGCTGCGTATTGCCCGCTCGAGATCCGCGAGATAAATCTATCGAGGAGTTGCCAACCCCCTTCAGCACTGAACGCGACCGGAGGGTAGCCGCACGCAGGGTCGAGCGAGGGATGGGCGGGCGGCCGGAGCGGTGCGCCCCGACCGCCCGCCCTAGCTTCTCTGGACCGAAATGCGGCTGTCCGGAGGCTGACTTAAAGTAACTTGAATCACAGGGTGGCCTGACTCATTCGCTCGGCCCGCGGATTGGCTCCGCTGATTGCTATGCCGGTGAGTTTCTTATCGGCTTCCTTTTCTTCTTGCAGAGTTTCTTCGAGCATCCGCGCGCCTTGCGTATCGTTCAACTGCTCCGCCCATTTCCGCACAGTGCCGTAAGCCGCGATTTCGTAATGTTCAACTCGTTGAGCGGCGGCGATTATTCCGGCGTCGCGCACGGCCGGGTCGTCAATGTCACCGATCGTATCTTCGGCTTCATTCAAGATACCCTTCATGCCGTCGCACGTTTTTGACTTGGCGGACTGGCCTAAACCCTGAAAGACCCGTTCCAGTCTGCTAATGTGACCCTTGGTTTGCTCGAGGTGGTGCATGAGAGCCCTCCGCAACTCCTGGTCACTGGCCGCCTCGGCCACTTTCGGCAAGGCTTTCACGATGCGCTTTTCAGCATCGTAAATGTCCTCCAATTCATTCAGGTAAAGCTCTTTGAGATTGACTAATTTTGCCATCAGGTATTCTCCTTCCCCCTGTCCGGGTATCGAACTGCGTTCAGACGTTTGGATGGCGCGCGATTTTGGGAGGGGTGCAAAAAAAGGGAGGCAGGCCGCAGACTGGGCTCAACTGGAGGGCTTTTTCGGTTTGTGGCGAAAGTCCGGGCCAAACGAGGGGTCGGCGCGTGTGCCCGTGATCTTAAGCGGAAGTACCGTGACATGGTTCTTGCTGAAAAACGGATCCAGCGGCTTCAGCAGAAACGATTTGATGCCCGTGGTTGTTTGCGACAGCTTCGCCTGTAGCGACAATGTCCCGTGAAAATCAATCGCTCCCGTCCGCAGGGCGTAAGTGCCGTTGAAGTGGAAATCGGCTCCGGGCACCCTGAACGTCAAATTGGAGAGCCTGAGCGAGCCATTCTTAAGATCGAATTGACCGCTGAAATTGAAGATGTCGCTGCCCTGCGCCGTTTGTCCGGGCTTGCCCTGCCCTGCGCGGCTTAGGGCTTTTATCTTTTCCGCAAGATCCAATTTGGTGAAGTGAGCCTGACGGACGGTAAAGCGCCCGTCCAGCTTAAGCCGGTCCGCAATGTCTTCTTTTCCCGGCGGGATATTCAGTTTGGATTGAAAACTGATGTCGCCGGTCATCGGCTGGCTGCCTTTTACTGCCAGGCGCAGCAAATCCAACAATTGGGCATTGGCGCAAGTGGCGTTGAGCTGCACTTCTCTGCCTGGGGCGCCATCCGACTTGTACACTCCACCCTCGGCCACAACTTGTGATCGCAGGAACTCTGCGCGTACGGGCTGGAGGAGCGTATTTCCATTCCTACCGTCAACCACGGCTTTGTATTGGGTGCGGAGATGCACCGGATTCCTGCTGATGTCGAGCGCAAAATCTGGTGTGTCCGTCTCGCCTTCCACCTCGATGTGATCCAGTTCGCCGCTGAATTTTCCCTGCGACGAAAGGGTTCCTTCCAGGCCCTTGATGCTTTGCATGTCTACGTGGTCAAAAGAAAAGTCTCCTGACACCTGCGTGGCGCTCGGATCGTCGCGGTTCCATGGCCCGAAGTGACCCGTCGCGTTGATCTGCCCAATGGGCTTGGGATTTGTGAGCGTGACCCGATAGGAAGCGGGCCGTCCCAAGCCAACAGAATACATATCCAGCCGGTGAATCATGAAAACACGTACAGGCTTGCCTGTGTTCTCCGGCAACAAGTCAAGCTCGGCATCCTGGGAGCTGATCGTGTCGACGACGAAACGGACAGGCAGCTTCGCCCTCTTTGCGCCACCCTTCTGCTGATTCTGGTCCTCGTGAGGCGGGACCTGGACGTGCAGACCATCAACCCATATTTCCTGGACGTGCTTGGTTGGCCGCAGCAACTCCCACAAGCTGGCTTGCAGTGAGAACTTCCTGATCGCGACGAGCGGCGGCATTTCTGCCCTCGCTTGTTGCCGCACGGCCACGCCTTCACCTGCAATCCGTATGCTCGGCCACATTGAAACCTCGAGACGGGTCACTTGCATTCTGCCCCCGAAGCGATCTTCGACCGCGCGCACAAGCTGGCTTTGAACGTATTTTTTAAGCCCGAGACTTAAGATAAGGCCAAGCAAAACGACACAGAAAAGCGCAACCAGACCGACCCATAACCAATTTCGTATCTTCTGCGCAATCATGCCTTATGCCCTGAGTCAGAAGTTCGTCGAAGAAGTCAGCCCGCGGAGCGGGCGCAAGCGAGTAGCCCACGGAGCAAGCCATGGGTGGCCGAAGCCTCCCTCTCCCCTGTCCCCTCTCCCGCTCGGGCGGGAGAGGGGTGCCGACGGCGGAGTGAGGGCCATCCAACCCAGGGCTCACGCCCTGGGCTACTATCTTTCGCCCCTTACGGGGCTCGGAAAAGGGTGTCCGCATGAGAGAGATTCTCTCAACGAACTTCTGACTGAGGACAGTAGTGTCCGGCGCCATGATTAGTGGCCGCGGAGTTTGCGATGCACGTCCGGCCAAAACTCCTTAAACTCCTGCCAGACGATGTCGGAAGCTAGCGCCGTGGAGCCACGATAGAGAGCGCTATGGAAGTTGGCGTACGGCGCGGGGTACCAGGCGTCCGAGACGAAACCCGCCGCGTAAGCGCCGACAATGCGCGAGTAGGCCGGCATCAGGCCGCCCGACGCGGTGTGCGAAACGAACGCGCCGCGGGCAGCGTATAAACCGCGCTTCCAGACTCCGTTCTCACCGGTGGGTCTGCGTCGCGGGTCCTCATTTGCGGCAAAGGCGACTCCAAGCGCTATTGTGTTCGCGATCACCTGCCGGGAATAACCCGAAAGCACGCGCCGACCGTAACCCGGAAAGCCCTGTCCCCACTGCGGCGGGTTCCCTGTGGTCCACTGTGTGAAAGCCGCACCACCGATGGGGCCCGCCAAGGCCAGAGGCGAAAAAGTAGTCTCCCGATAGAATCGAATGCGGTCCTTGATCGTGAATCGGGCAGGTTTCTTCGATTTGTCGGTGACCGGGGCAGTGGTCGGATCGGGGCTGGCTTGCTGTGCCCACAAAACGCACGGAAAGAGCGCAGAGAAGGTCAGCGCCAGAAACAGGCCGCCTGGAAGTAGCCGAACGAGAACCGTCCGTTTGCGGGCATTGGCCATCAACCCTTCTTCCCATCCAGTTTGTTACCAGAGTGCGATCGAGTACTTGCTTGGCTCAATGAGAGCAATTACAAGTGGCCCTGGGAAGGGCGGGGCTTCAGCCCCCTGGAGTTCCTGCATTTTCATCGCCCTTTTTTGCGGCGTGGCCGTTCTCGGTCACGGGGAGGCACAAGCCTCGCATTTGAGTCGGTCTTAAGCCCTAAAGGGGCGATCTATCACAGCCCGGGCCAACGGCCTGGGTCAACATCGCGCCTTCAATCTCGAAGCCCTGTAGGGGCGAAATGCACCTCCAGCGCGTGGGTTCACGATGGTTGGCGCCGAAGGCGAGATCGACGTACAGTTGGGACAAAGATTGCCGCATGGGAACTACCCTATTCCGCCCTTTCAGGGCTGACCCAGGCCGTTGGCCTGGGCTTCGTTAGAGCGCCCCTTTGGGGCTCAGTAGCCGGCCAAACGCCATGCAGCGCCGTTCAGCAGTGTCTCAGTCTGGGGTGGCGGCGGCTTCACATCGTCCTAGGGCGAGGTAAAGTCGCCGCTACAAATTAAAGCCGGGACACTGCCGAGTGTCCCGTCAGATGCGCAAACTGCCGCCCAGCAGAATGAAAATCAATAGAATGATCAGGAGCAGGCCGATCCCGCCGCTAGGGTAGTAGCCCCAACTGCGGCTGTAAGGCCACGACGGCAACGCCCCGATCACCAGGAGCAACAGAACCACCAGCAATAACATACCGAGCATATGGTTTCTCCTCTCTCTTGCCCCCTACCCACAGGAACAAGCGTTCAATGGCGAGTTGCGTGCAATGCGGCTCGGCCTCGGGTCGCTTCGAAATGCGCCCGGCCTCTCTCGTAACCGCGCCGGAACGGCTCTTCCACGTCCGATCCCGGATATTGCCTTTCGAGATCCTCCATATCTTGAGCCATCTCATTGAGGACTTGATCGTATTCCTTGCATCGCATTCGAGCATGGAGTGCGGCCTGGAATCCCCGCCGATAGAAGATCTCATCGCGCTGGAAGGATCCTCCGGTTCCGTCGTAATGCTCCTTTTCGGGATCGCGCAAACCGATCCACCAGCGCTGCCGGGCCGCGTCAATGGTCTCGACGTCGTGCCGCCTCATCACGTCGCGTATAGACTCGGCGGCTTGATCGTCATCGGCCAGAGCTATCACGACGCTGCGGCCCTGGCGGAGAGCGTCTTCGTAAACGTAGATCTCGTCCTCGGGAAGCCCTTCGGAGAGGAACGCTTCGAGCTTTGCGCCGGCAGCGGCGCCATTTCCGGTGCCCACCACTCCCAAGAGCGCGGCGCCCAGGAAACCGCCGGCTAATACCGGGCCGACACCCGCCAGCACGACAGTCAATGCCATGCCCAGTTCCATCCCGCCGGCGGCGCCCGCGACAGCTCCGACCGTCCCAGCCAGAGCTTTCGCTATACCCGGCTGCTCGGCCGCGGTTACCGGCACCTTCGCCGCGTCCTCCGCCTCCCAGGGCAGAAGCACTGAGAGCTTATCCTCCGCGAAGCCCATGGAGCGCAACGTGCGAAACACCTCGCGCGCCTCTTCGCTCGAAGTAAAGACACCCGCAACTGTCTTCACTCTGCCCTCCTCCGGACTCGATCAGTTCAAATCACCACATTTCCAAATCCTGACGTTGGATGCATCGGCGGCATGGACGGTGGCAAGTTTTCCGTCACCCTCCGTCAACGGCCGGATGCAGCCGCGCGCGCAGCCGGCTGGTATGTAATCAGATACGGAGAAGTAAGGCCGCCCTACTGAGGTTTCGAGCCCGTCAGCCGACGGGCGCAAGAATGTGGCCCACGGCGACAGCCGTGGGGAGAAAGCAAGTCCGACGCGCCTGAAAAGCCCCGGGAGGGGCGAAAGAGCGGTCTTGATGATCGCAGATCTTCTGTCGCCACTACGTGGCTCAGCGTGGTTTCTGTGTGCCGCGATCCCACGGCTGTCGCCTTGGGCCACATTCTCGCGCCGCTGACGCGGCTTAGCTTGGGGTCACGAGCTTATTCAATCGCCTACATTGGTCGGGTATTTCAGGCTCGCCCTAAAACGAAAGGGCAGCCCCACCGCCACCGTGAACATGAGCAGGTGTGTGTGCAGTTGGGGCGGCAGGCTGCCTCTTTGTGGAAGGACTAAGGTGTTTTACCTTTGTCAGCTGGATTGACCTTGGCCGCCGGATTGACTGCCTTGGCCGGAGCCCCTTCGGTGCGCATTTTCCTGGTGCTCACGCCGCTCGCGTTCCGAATTGAACGTCTGACCACATTCGTTGCACTTGAACTTCTCGGATTTCTGTTCGCTTTGTTCCATTGTTCTAACCTCCAACCCTCAGATGCTCAAGGTCAGGAATGAGGGTTCAGAAAAACTGTGCAGATACCCGCAAACACACGGCACTCTGCGCTCTGCGCACTGCGCTTGCTGAGTTCAGCGCGAACTTGTTGTCTTTGGTTCCGTCCTTCCCGCCCCCGCGGCCAAAGCTCTCAACAGAGGCGAGGCGCCGGCAGGCGCCGGCACACCTCCGGTGAGAATCGCAGTTCTGTCGGCGTTTCCATAGAACCCTCTCCCCGAGGGAGAGGGGCGTCAACGATAATTGGTTTTAGCCCTCTCCCGTGGGGAGAGGGTGGCAAGAGTAGCGAGCCGGGTGAGGGGTTTCTTCCCACACAGCCTCGCAACTTCGGAATTTGGGCTCAAACCGCACCTCCTACCCACGAGCCAATCCAACTCCTACCCATACGGCGTTTCCCTGCCCGGCCTACCAAGTAAGCCGGATTGTGGCCATTTGGCGCCCAAGTTACGTTTGCAAAGGAAGGCAAACTTCGTAGCGGAGGAGCAGCATTATGGCCAAGTATTTACCCAACGAGCCGGAATTGGTTGCCGCGGCACAGGCGGGCGACCGTGAGGCCTTTGACACGTTGATGAGTTCCTGCTACCAGCCGACTTTCCGGCTGGCAATAGGCATCGTGCGCAATCGCGAAGATGCGGAGGACGTGTTGCAGGAAGCCATGCTCAAGGCCTACTTCAATCTCAAACAATTTCAGCGAAATTCGCGCTTCTACACCTGGGTCGTCCGAATTGCAATCAATGAGGCTTTGATCTGTGATTCAGACAGTGGGGGGAGGGCGCGAGGCTGGCGGGAGGCAGGAGAGGCGAGACGAGGGAAATTGGGCGCTGGAGTGGGGGTGTGTTGAGACGGGTGGCGGCTGTGTCGTAGGG
>JBEKLY010000149.1:0-35808 GCA_050010015.1 Terriglobia bacterium | reverse complement strand
GGACGGGTGAGGGGTTGCTTCCGAAGAATCCGAACACCCGTTCCGTTTTCGAGATTATCAAGGCAGGCAGTTCAGTTTCAAAGAGTTCGCCCGGGAGTGCCAAATTCAACTTCGGAATTCGGCTTAAATGGAGAGGGCTGTTCGTCTGTGGAGCGTCTGCAAATGATTAATTATTCTGAACGCTTTTGTGCGCTCGCTCGTCTTTCCCTATGAGGGCCGCGATGATCGATGCCGGGCAGGTGATTTTGAGCGAGTCCGTTGCGACAACCGAAAGCGGACGGGACGAGCTCGAAGACGCGGTGCGGGAAGACGGGCGGCTCGTCTACAAAGTCGCCTATTCCGTGCTGCGCAATCATCACGACGCCGAGGATGTGGCGCAAGAGACCTTCCTGCGCTTTCTGCGGCAACGCAAGCGTTGGCCGGAGATCCGCGACCGGCGAGCGTGGCTGGCAAGAGTAGCATGGCGAGCGGCACTGGACCGAAAGAGATCTCCGGCCGCCGTCGCCCTCGAGGATGCGGCGGAGGCGGTGAGCAACCTGCGCGCGGATGGCGCGGGCGTGGATGAGATAGCCGCCAGCCGCCAAATGATGTCGCTGGTCGAGCGACTGGTCGGTTCACTTCCGCACGATCTCCGCGAAGCGTTGACCCTCTCCACCACGGAAGAGCTGACCTCGGCGGAAATCGCGCAGGTGCTGGGGATCCAGGAAGGCGCAGTCCGCAACCGCTTGTTCCGGGCTCGCGAAATCCTGCGCCAGAAGCTCGCAGTCCTTTTGGAGCCAAAACATGCACGATGATAAGCCGGATCAATTCGTGAATGAGTTGCTCGAGGCTTCGCTCAAGCGATATGGCGGTGAGGAACCGCGCGCCGGGCTCGAGATGCGACTCCTCGCGGGCGTGCGGAGCCGGCAGGGCACGGCACGGCGCCGCCGGCTGGTGTGGGCCTTGGCGGTTTGCGCAGGGATTCTGGCTTCAATCGTTCTGGCGTTGCACTCTGCGCACGCTCCAACTCGAAATCGCGTGACCAGCGCTTCAGTGCCGCGACCCACTGTGAAGCCGACAGCGGGCCTCGGTAGCGCGGACTCCCGCATTTGGAGTCCGCGGTTTGCCCAAGGGCATGCGGAAAAACCGCGCACCGCAAGACCGGCGGTCCGCGCTACCCAGCGTCCGGAGCAGTTTCCCTCTCCCATGCCGCTCACGGAGCAGGAGAAGCTCCTGTTGAAGTATTTCGCCAAAACAACCAAGCCCGATTTGCTTGTGGAAACCAACAAAACAGACGAGGCCGCCGAGATCTCGAACATCCAGGTTGCCCCGTTGCAGATCGAGCCGCTCGATGACTCTCAATCCGGACAAGGAAAGTGAGGAGAAAATGATGAGAAACCGTATGTCAATACGATGCGCAATCGCATGGGCAGCTTTCTGCTTGGCGCTGATCCCGAGCACTTCAACTGCTCAGCAGGAAACCAAGGTCCAGAAGCCGATCACGGCTTACCGCATCGAGTTTAACGTGCGCGAGCTCGACAACGGAAAGCGCGTGAATTCGCGAAACTACATGATGATGGCCGAAGAAGGTAGTTATGCCAGAATTCGAGTTGGAAATAGAGTTCCGTTCCAGACCAGCAAAGACCAATATCAGTACAACGACGTCGGCATGAACATTGATTGCCGCCCCCACGAACACGAGAATGGAGTTGCACTTGATATCACCGTGGGTTTTTCCAGCGTGGCGCCGCCCTCAGAGACAGCCCCGAGTTATAATCCCGTGTTTCGATCGAACAGGAGCGAAGTTCAAACGGTCGTGGCGCTCGACAAGCCCACACTCGTGACCAGCCTGGACGATGTGGAAAGCAACCGGCGTTATGAAATCGAAGTGACCGCGACGAAGGTGAAGTAGCGCGGACCGCTTGTAGGGTCAACCCTTGTGGTTGCCCGCGGGTGGCCACCGGGGCCCTCGCTACGAGGAAGCGCCCGCAACCCCGAAGGGGTTGAAATTGAGTAGCCGTGGGCAAGGGCGCGGTTCTGGCGCCCGCCGCCCACGGATGACATCCCATTAACGATAACGACCCTAAAGGGGTCGAACTATTCAGCCCCTTCAGGGCCGAAACCAACTTCCCTGCACGATTACCGTGGGTTTCACCAACGGCTACTCATGTAGCTCTCCTGCGGAGAGCCGATTGCGGCGGGAAAGGACCCCTCACCCGTCACGCTCCGTCTGATGAAGGCGCCGGAGCGCGGCACGCACCCTCTCCCCAAGAGTCTGTGTGGGATCTCATTTTGCTGTCATTCCGAGGAGCCGCAGGCGACGAGGAATCTCGCTCTGCCCTTGAAAACACTCAGAGCGAGATTCCTCGCTTCGCTCGGAATGACAGTCCAGAGGACGTTATCGCGCAGACTCCCCTCGGAGAGGGCTGATCGTTCACTTTACCCACCCGGCCCGTCGTTCGAAAGATATTGATCGAGGGAGTGGAGTTCGCGGGCGAGTTCGTCCACGCGATGCTCGAGCACGTTGCGGATGGAGAGCATGGCCTTGAGGCTTCCGTCTTTAGCCACTATGGGGAAGTGCCTGACGTGCCGCTCGAGCATGTGAACGAGCGCATCCTCTTCTGGCGTGTCATCGTAGATCGTTTGGGCCGGGGAGGTCATGACATCGCCGACCGTCGTCGTCTTGGGGTCGCGTTCCTTGAGGACCACGCGAAGCATCACGTCGCGCTCCGTAAAGACGCCTTTTAGCGTACCCTCTGCCACCACGGCCACCGCGCCCACGCCACGCTCAGCCATGACTTCCACGGCTTCCAGCACGGAGGCACCCGGCCCTACAAGCGGCGGAGGAACCTGCGCTATCTTGAGGAGACTCATCGCTGCCTCCTTGGGATCGGAGTTCCCTTAGCTAAACTGAGTAATTGTTTTGTTCCGTAGCTTTAAGATTAGCCCCGGCCGTTTCGGGAGTCAAGACTTGCAGAATAATGGTCGTGGTCATTTCCTGGAAGTGACCCCTCACCCGGCCCGCGACGCCTGATGAAAACGCCGTCGCGGGCCACCCTCTCCCCAAGGGAGAGGGCCTGTCGCTCGGTGAGGGAGATGGCTTCTCAATTGGGGAGGCTCCTCCGAGCACTTAACGCTAAGCACTAGCCATTTTCTGCCGTTACCTCGAAGCGCCGGAAGAGGCCGCGGAGGCAGCGGGCTTGACTTTCTCGATGGCGTCCTTCATGCCGGTCACCCACTTCTCCGTCGCGTCGTAACCGAGGCCCTTCAGGCGGACCACGCCCTCCGCGTCGACTATCCAATTCGACGGGATTCCCACCAGCTTGAGCGTCTGCCACACATAGCTGGACGCCGGAATTACCGTGAAGGCAAGCTGATGCTCCTTCAGGAAGGGCGCGATGAGCCCAGGGTTCTCGTCTGCATTAAAGGAGATGAACTGAACGTCGCTGCGATTCTTGTATTGGTCGATGAGTTTTTGTAAGCGAGGCAACTCCTCGCGACATGACCCTCACCAGGAGGCCCAGAAGTTCAGGAACGTCACCTTGCCTTTGAGCGCGGCCACGTTCCAAGTCTTGCCGCTCAGGTCGGCGAGTTCGAAGGCCGCCAGGGGCTGATTGGCGTCCTCCCAGGTCAGCGTGGCCAGGTTAGCCAAGGCGTCGGCGCGACGTCCGTACCATAATTTCCAACCTTCGTCCGACCCGCCGAGGCTGGTCCAGAGTTGGTGTGCATTGTCGACGAGTTCATCTTTCACTCCAGTCTCGGGCTTTTGCTGGGCGTCGAGCCGCGAGAGCAAGGCATTTTCATAAAACGCCATGGCGTCGAGCTTGCGACCGCGCAGTTCCGCCTCGCGAGCCATCAATCCCCAATAGTCGGCAAGCTGACCCGAGTAAGTCTTCTTGCGGTCCTGCTTGTCTCCCGCCAATGACTTGAATTCTTCGAGGCGCTGGTCAATCTGCGCAAGCACAACCTGGGCTTTGTCAGGCTGCTTGAGTTCGAGATAGCCGCTCGTTTCGAAGCCCAGTCCCTGAAGGCGCGCGTAAGCCTGCCAGAACTTGTTGTCCTCGACGTTTTCCTTAGTGGCGTAGGTGTCGTAGTACGGCTCCTTGGACTCGATTTCCCATTTGTCGAGGCCCTTCTGAGCCATCTCGACGACGCGCTCAGGCTCGAGATGCTTTTTCGAGAGCACCTCGATGATGTTTCCGTAATCGTCGGAGCTAGGTCCTTCCGGCCCCGCATTGCTCATCATGACCTTGACTACCTGGTCCGCCGTCGCCAGCACATCGGCCGTGGGCACGTCGTCGAGATGCTCCATTGCCTCCAACCGCTGCATCCAGATTTGAGTCTTGTTTGGTCGCTCCTTGACCCACTGAGCAGTTTGTTGCAGCCAGTCTTTGTAATACGCCTGTTTCTTATCCGGCGGTGCATCGTCGCCCGGGTAGTGGTGATCTTCCCACCACTTTGACTGGGCAGGCGAGGACCAAGGATTCGGGAAGCGCGTTTGCTTTTGATCCGCGACCAGGTCCGACTGCTTCTGATCGTTGACCAGCTTGTAGCCCTCCACGAGCGCCGAATACCACTGGCGCTTGTCCTCGAGCTTGAGCTGGCGGATGCGCTCGAGGTCCTGGGCTACCTGCTTGCGCAGCAGCTCATATTCCGACGGCGGGTGCAGCTTGAATTCGAGCGACCAGAGAGTTGTATAGGCGCCGATGGCGTCGGGGTCGGTGCGATCCGCAATCAAGGAACGCAGCTTGGCAGCATAGGCGCGCTGAAGGTCTTTGTCATCGACTCGGGTCAGCGACTCGTAACCTTCAAAACTGGACGGGCAAGCCTCGAGGTAATCGTTCAGGTGCGCGATGCGCTGCTCCTTGTCCATGAACACGGGAGAACTGTAGATGGACACAAGCTGAAGATGGGGAGCGGCGAAGTTCGGATCTTTCGTGAGGGCGTCATCAAACAGTTTAATGGCCTCGGGCGACTGCCGTCCCACCAAGGCCAGAGCGTAAAGGTAGTCCGCCTTGGCGTCGTCGGGATTCTGCTCGTGGCGCGCTTTGAATTCGGCAATCACCTTCTCCTTCTCCGACCTGCTGTCCATTGAGTTGATGTAGGCCTTCTCGACGAAGACGTCGCCGGGGTACTCGTGCCGCAGCGCTTGAATGGCCGCGGCGCGCTGTTCGTGATATTGCCAGTCGGTTTGCGCGGGAGTTTGCTCGGGCAAGCCGTCGAGCGCCGTCTTAACGGCAGGCGCGGGGCCGCACCCGGCTCCGGACTGCGCCAGGCCCTGGCGGGCCGCGAAACCGATCAGCATCAGCAAGCACAGTTGAACCACCCGGCGAACGGCGGGAAGAGCTTTCTGAGTTTTCATGTGAGCCTCCAACTTGCGGAGTTCCCAATTGTTCAGTGGGACCTATTCTAACGCAAGAATCCTGCGAAACAAATTCGGTCTGAGGCAGCGCTTGTACAGGCCCGGAGGGCCGACAGAGAGTAGCCCACGGCGCAAGCCGTGGGATCGAGGAGCAACCCTGGGTTATCTTAGCCCCGGAGGGGCGGAAGAGGCTTCAGCAGGATGTCTGTCGCCCCATCCGGGGCTGTGAGTATTGGCGCTGCATCGCGGGTCCCACGGCTCACGCCGTGGGCTATTATCTGCCGCCGCTCCGCGGCTCCTGGAGGCCCTCGCGTATTAGGCTAAGGATCATGGGGGCTTGCGCCCTGGGCTACTCTATGCCGCCCCTGACGGGGCTACAGAGTCTGTATGAGAACTCGTTTTTGTGTCATTCCGAGGAGCCGCAGGCGACGAGGAATCTCGCTCTGCCCTTGAAAACATTCAGAGCGAGATCCTTCACTTCGTTCAGGACAGGCTCTTCGCGGAGTTTACCCTGAGCGGCAGAGCGAGATTCTTCGCTCCGCTCAGAATGACAAGCGAAGGGCTCAGGATGACAACGAAGGGCTCGGAATGACATCCTGAATGAGGTTCTCACTTAGACTCTGCAGCTCAGGACATCAGTGCGTGATCAAAGTACCCTCTTTTGACGTTCCGGCTACGCGAGTGGTTAGCAGTTCCTCTTGGTCAAGGGGCGGATGGCAGAGTCCTTCTGACTCCTGACTTCTGACTCCTGACTCCTGCCTTTTGACTCCTGACTCCTGCCTTTTGACTCCCGACTCCCGCCTTGTGATTCTTGACTACTGCTGCCGCCTTACGGTTATAGACATTCTCCCACGACCCAAGGGGGAAGCCTCCCACGGCTGGGGAACTGGCGCTCGCGGTGATTTGGACGATGAGGTGGCGGGAATCGGCCGACAACTGCCACTTCTGTTCCATCTGAAGTGCGGCCTTGGGGATCTGGACGGTCGACTCGATCAGTAGCGTCGCGAATTTCACAGTAGCCGTATCACTGCTGGGCGCTCCGCCTGCCGCCCGGTTCTTCGATTCGGTCCCGTCCAGATTGTAGGTACAGGTTCGAATCTTTCCGTGCTCAACGTAAGTGGCGTGAAGTGCGGCGTCCTTCTGCACGACTCGGAGCTCAGCGGGGCTCAATTTCCTGCCGTGTCGCACTTCCGGTTCCGGCCAAGCCAGGACCCAGGAGCCTGAGAAATTCGGGTTCTGTTGCGCAGGAGCGCCCAAAGGCAAGAGAAAAAGCAGTGCTGCCGCGCTGATGGACAGTCGCATGTTGCTCCGGTGGTGTTATGCGTTCAACTTGGAAAAGACCCCTCACCCGTCACGCACCGGCTGAGGAAGTGGCGCAGGCACTCTTGCCTGCGAGGAGGCGCGCCATACGCCACACTGAGAGACAGGCAAGAGTGCCTGTCCCACCCTGTCCCCAAGGGAGAGGGCCGTGATCTTGTTCCTCCTGAATCCTGAATCCTGCCTCCTGCCTTCTCAGCTTGCCCCGCGGCCCAGCAGGACTATGGGAACAGTCTTAAGCAGTATTTTGCAGTCGAGAGCCAGCGACCAGTGGTCGATGTAGTCGAGGTCGAGTTCCATCCAGCGTCGGAAGCTCAACCGGCTGCGTCCCTCGAGCGCCCAAAGGCAAGTCAAACCCGGCAGCATGCGCAGGCGGCGGCGCTGCCAACGCTCGTATTTTTCCACTTCCTCCGGCAGCGGCGGCCGTGGGCCTACGAATGACATATCACCTTTGACGATATTGAGCAACTGAGGAAACTCATCGAGGCTGAATTTGCGCATCAACCGTCCTATGGGCGTGCACCGCGGGTCGTGCGTGATTTTGAAAACCGGCCCATCCACCTCATTCAGCGCTGCGAGTTCCTCGCGGCCCAGGTCGGCGTCTGGACGCATGGAACGGAATTTATAAAGGGTAAACTTTCTGCCGCCCAGCCCGCAGCGCGTCTGCCGGAAAAGGACGGGACTTCCGGAGGTCAAGCGGATGAGCAGCCCCAAGAGGGCCATCAGCGGAGACAAGAGCACAAGCAAAACAAGCGCCAGGACAAAATCCAGGACCCGTTTTAACAATAGCAGGTATTCGTTCTCAGGTGTGGTGGCGAAGGTAAGCAGCGGCTTCTCACCCAGATGCTCCAAATAGACCTTGGAAATTTCGTACGGGAAGAAGGTAAGCAGCACACGGCTCTTGACGCCTTCCACTTCACACACCCGAAATGCCTCTTCCAGCCTTTCGAGGTCTTCTTTGGTAATGGCGAAGATCACCTCGTCGATCACCTGCCGGCGGAGAAGCTCCGGAAGCTGGGTCAAGTCGAAGATGGGGTGCGATCCGCGCAACGGAGACTGCTCGAGCAAGGCGGGGAGAGAAGCGCCGGTGCGAACAAATCCCACCAGCCGCATGCCGTGAGTTTCGTGGGCTTCGATGGTGCGCGCAATTTCAACCACCTCCGGCCCATCACCAACCAGGAGGAAACCTCGCAGCCCGGCCAGGCTTCGCCGCAAAGGCCCGGCAAATCGCCTCGCCACCAGCCGGAAAAGCGTCGCGGCCACAAGGTTCGTCCCCGCGTACAGAATCAGCAGCAGGCGGCTGAGGTATTCGAATTTGACTGCATAAGTGGCGGCGAAGAGCGCGACCGTCGCCCCCAGCGCGACTTTCAGAGGGTCCGTGAAAGCCCGTCGCAACTCTTCTTCTTTGATGTCGCGATAAACTCCCGCCAGCAGGCCCACCAGGATCCAAATCCCGGCTGAAAGCGGAACAACCCAGGGGTAATTTGAAACCGAATATAACGGCCGGGGAGTTATGAGATAAGAGCGGATCTCCCACGCCAGCCAGAAACTGAGTAACGCCAGCAACATGTCGGAGCACAAGTAAAAGACTCCGATCATGCGATTGTGGCGGGAAAACATTCCTGGATCCTTCACGTAGGGCGGTTCGCGAACCGCCGTGCAGCCGTCTATACGCACCGTAGGGGCGGTTCGCGACCCGCCCCACCACCCATCTATAGTATCAGAATGGAGATGGCTGCTGAGAGCCGAGGATCCTACTCCGCCACGCAGCTATCCGTCGACCCAGCCGGGGCTGTGGCATTCATGCGGATCAGGTGCGTCTCATCTTCGTAATAAAAGTTTTGACCGGTTGTGCCTGCAACTATAGGGTTGGCCAGCACCGTGTACCCGTTGTACCGGCCGGTAGAATCGAGCAAGGTAGGCGTGTAAATAAACGTGTAGCCGCTCTTGGCGCCACTCGCCAGGAGGTCATCAATAAGCCCGGCGGCGGAAGAGGTTGCCAGGGCGCCGGAGGTTGCGGGGCCCATCATCGCAAGAGTGGTGGAGTAGCCGTTTCCATAGGTTGCCGCATACGTAACCTCGGACGTCCCTATCACCCGCAGGCTTTCGATGGCCGACGCTTGGTTTGCTGCGATCTTGCTCCTCAACAAGCTGGGTATAGCTATAGCTGCAATTATTAAGATAATTGCTACCACGATCAGGAGTTCGATTAAGCTGAATGCTTCTTCACGGCCAGACATGAACTCATTTCCTTCCCCCAGGGCAAGGGAAAAGTGTGCGGCAAGGGGCACTTTACCCGCCCGGACCAATTCAGAGCACGTTTCATGCCGCGGCGGTAAGACACCTCGACCGGTTCACGTGCTGAAAAGGAAGGACTTAGATAACTTCCGCCCCATAGGCTCGCGCAACCGGGATGCGCAATGTGTCAGCCATGGACAAAATTTGTCAGTCGGGAGTGCGGCAGCGTAGCTAGGGTCCTGTTCCATCCAATTCTTGACAATGCCCCTCTCCCGCTTGGGGGAGAGGGTGGATCGCAGCCGGCGCTTTCTTCAGTCCGTCCGCCGACGGAGCCGGGTGAGGGGGTTGCGGCCAATCGGCTCATTTTTAACAGTAAAGTGGGTCAGGATACTAGAAGCTGTCTCAAGACCTCTTATACCCGGTTGCAACGGGGATCGGCGACTACGCGTGAAGCCGTGCTCCCCGGAGGGGAGCAATTGAGTAGCCGGGGGTGAAGCCCCCGGACAATGTCCCCACGCCCCGCCTTCGGCACCCCTCTCCCCGCAGGCGGGGAGAGGGGAAAGGGGGTGAGGGGCGACGTTTCCGGGGGCGTTGCCCCGGCTACTCATCTCCAGCCCCTGCGGGGCTGAGCGCTCAAGCGGTGGCCAGGGATCCTGGGTAGCATTCAGTAATCTTCTGTCTGCCGGGCGGTTTTGAAACAGCTTCCAGCTACCGCCGTTCTGCCCGGCTTCCAAGGCGGCAGCTACGCTGACGCACTCCATAGGCTGCTAGGCCGCTCCAAGCGGTATCTCGACCTCCCGGCCACGCCGCTCGGCGGAGACGTAGGCGCTGTAAAGGACCGCGACCGTGTCCCGCGCCAGTTGTCCGCCGCAAAGCGGCTCCCGGTTGAGAGCGATGGATTGTGCGAAGTCTTCAAACTCGTGGTGGTACCCGTGCTGCCAGTCCTCGTCCGGGGCGGGATGGTTCCACCCCTGCTTGGTCCCGATCTTTTCCGCCACGTAAATGTCCTTGAAAAGCTCTTCCTTGGGATTGTAAGTCTCGAGCGCATTTACGGGATTCAAGTTGCAGCGCGTGCGATGATTGTTGGCAAAAACCTCCAGCCAATTGTGAACGCCGCCCATCACGAGTTCGGAAGAGAAGACGTCGGCCACGGTGCCATCCTCGAAGGTAATGTGCATCAGGCCGTAATCTTCGATGTCCTCGTAATTGGTGCGCAGGAAGCCGGCGTCGCGAAAACTCTCGAGGCGTGTGATTTCGTGCGTGCGGGCGGAGACGGTTGCAGGACGAATGGGCTTGCCGTCGCGCGCCTCGCCCTCCACGCGCTTCAGGTAAAGGATCGCGGTGAGCGGGTGGCATCCCTTACCCACCAGCGCTCCGCCCCCGGAAAACTTCCAGATGCCATAGTAGGGCGAGTGGGAACCGCTGTGGGACTCGTCACCGATCACCCAGAGGATCTGGCCGCCGCTTTTCACCAGGATCTCGCGCTCTTTCTGCAGGGCGGGAGCGTACACCCAATTCTCGGCGTAGCAGAGGCGCTTTCCCGCTTCCCGCGCCGCATTCAGGATGCGATCGCTACTGGCCATCGCCTCACGCAGCATCACCTCCTTGCTGAAGGCGTTTCCTCGAAAATCCGGCGTCCCCGGACCGTAATAACCTGTGAACGGCTTTTCGATGATCACGTGTTTGCCGCGCAGGAAGGCCGCGATTGCCAGCGGCTCGTGAGTCGAGCCGGGCGTGCAAAGATCAACGACATCCACGGCCTCGCACATCTCTTCGAACGAGGCAAAGGCCCTCACTGCGTGTTGGCGGGCAAACTCCTCCCGCGACTCGGGGGAGAGAGAAGTTACTCCCACAACTTGCACCGGGGTTCCATAAACGCGCTGATATCCGTTCCAGTGAAAGCGGGCGGCAAAACGCGCCCCCGCAATACCAATCCGAATTGGTTCCGACATGTAGTACTCCTTCGTCCGCTTGACGCTGAGTAACCAGGGAGTATCATATCAAAAGGGGGAAGCTGAATTGGTGGAATTGCTGAGCGCTCCTCATTCACAGCCTCAGGCCCGCCGAAAGAAGGATTTATGGCAGAAGAAAGACTGAAGCTTGCAGTGTTTATTGACTTTGACAATATTCAAATTGGAGTCAAAGACACATTAGCAAAGGAATTTGACGTCGCCGTCGTGCTGGAAGCACTGAAAGAACGCGGAGAAGTGGTCAGCAAGACGGCTTACGGAGACTGGTCCCGCGCCGGCGAATACGGCCGCCAGTTGACGCAGCATGCGGTGCAGATGGTGCAGCGCAACGTAACTCCGCGCGGCGATAAGAACGGAGCGGACATCAACCTGGCGCTCGACGCCCTGGAGATGGCCTTTACCCGCGATCACATCAACGCCTTCGCGATTGTGGGCGGCGACAGCGACTTCATCGCCCTGGTCGAGAAGCTCAAGCAGTACGATAAACGCGTATTCGTGGTGGGCGGGCGCCAGTTCACCAGTGGAATCCTGCAGCGCAACTGTCACGAGTTTATCGCCTATGAGAACCTGCTCGAGGCCGCGACGGCAGGAGACGGCTCGCGCGCAGCACGCACGACGCGCAGCACGGGGCGAGGCACGAACGAAATCAAGCCGCTTCCGAGCGCCCTTCCCAACATCCAGCGCGCGCTTAAGATCCTCGCGGAACGAGAAGTGGCCCCGCAGCTTGGCCTGCTCAAGAGCACCCTCCTCCAGTTGGACGCCACTTTCACGGAGCGGGATTATGGCGCGGGATCGTTCCTGGAGTTCATTCGCAAACTGGAGAAAGAGAATCTCATCCAGGCGCGCCGCACGGACCGCGGCTATCTGGTCGAGATGATCGAAGGAGAAGGCCCGAAGGAATCGCCGGTCGAAGCCGTCGAACCCGCCGGGGAGATTGCTCCGGAGCCGGCGGCGCCCGCGGAAGTCGCTCCGCCACCCCCGCCGGAGACGGTCCCCGAACCGGGCCTGACCGCCGACGACACTTTTGCCCTACTGAAGCGAGCCCTTGCAACGCTGATGGAGAAGGCGCCTTCCCGTCCTATTTACTTGCGCCAGGTGCGCCAGGCTATGCGCAGCGCGGATGCCCGTTTTGATGAGCGGCAAGCCGGATTTCGCGGGCTGCTCGACCTTCTGCACCAGGCGCAGCGCGAGGGCTGGCTGCGGCTGCACCGTGACCGTAAAGGAATCTGGAGAATCTTCGCCACCTCAGCGGAGACCGCCCGTCCGCCGGTGACGCCGGAAGCCGTTCCCGAAGCTCCTGCCGAGACATTGGCCGAACCGTCTGCCGAGACGTATCCTGAAGCGTTTCCCGAGCCGGTGGTTGTTCCTGAGGCTGAATTCGCCCCGCCGGAAACGGACGTCCTGTGGGAAGCCGTCGAGAGTCCGGATGAAATCATCATACTCGAGCCGACCGAGGCCGCGCCACTCGCCGGCGAACCGCCTGCCTCGCCTGTGGAAGCGGTTGCCGAAAGGAAGCCGCGCAGGGCGCAGGGCGCAAGACACTCCGCGAAAAAAGCTCCGCGCAAGACGGGTCCGCGACGTAAGCCGAAAGAGCCTAAGGAGGTCCCGTTCTAGGCAAGGAGTTTCAGCAAACGGTCCGGAGGTTGAGATGCGAATACTCATGGCGTCGCTCGTGTGCCTGGGCTTGAGTGGGTTAGCGCTGGCTGCAGAGGGAGGGCGGGAAGCCGAGCGGCTGGCAAAGGCTGCGGAAGTGATCGACGAGGTCATGGGTACGCCGGAGAAAGGAATCCCCAGAGACCTGCTCAAGAAGGCCGTTTGCGTGGGCGTGATTCCATCGGAAAAGAAGCTCGCCCTCGGAGTGGGCGGGAGCTTCGGGCGGGGAGCCTTGGTCTGCCGTCAGGGTGGAACCGGCGCCTGGGGCGCGCCTTCGATGTTTACTGTGGGGGGCGCAAATTTCGGCTTCCAACTGGGAGGACAGGCGACCGACTTCGTTCTGGTGGTCATGAACGCCAAGGGAGCTGAAAAACTGCTGCAGAGCAAAGCAACGCTGGGCGCAGACGCTTCCGTAGCAGGCGGCCCGGTGGGCCGAACTGCGGAAGGCGCCACCGACGTTCAGTTGCAGGCGGAAATCCTCACCTACTCGCGCGCGCGAGGGCTTTTCGCGGGCCTGTCTCTTGAAGGGCAGATCGTGAAACAGGACAACGAAGCGAATCAACGCCTCTACGGGCGCAAGGTAGCTCCGAAAGATATCCTGTTCAAAGATACCGTCTCTCCGCCGGCGGCCGCACAATCGCTGGATGGTGCGTTGACCAAGTACTCGCCTAACGGCGGCCAGAAGATTTCCATGTAATGAGAACGGCTTCCCTCCTCTCTGAGACGAGGGGGTGGGGCATAAGCGCGAGAATAGGCTCGATCGGGTTCCGGAGCCCGCCGGGGCGGGCGCAAGAATGTGGCCCACGGCGATAGCCGTGGGGAGAAAGCAGAGCCGATGCGCCTGAAAAGCCCCGTGAGGGGCGACAGAGCTGTCTTGATAATCGCAGATCTTCTTTCGCCACTATGTGGCTCAGCGTGCTCTCCGCGTGACGTGATCCCACGGCTGGGAAGGTGTGAAGAAATTCGAAACATGTCATCCTGAGCGCAGCGAAGGATCTCTGCAGTTGTTCGTAAATCGATGAATCATAATAAACTGCCGGGATCCTTCGCTTCGCTCAGGATGACAGGCGTCGATTTTTTCACAGGCTCTGGCGCCGTGGGCCACATTCTCGCGCCGCTGATGCGGCTTGGTGTGGGACGACGTGCTCATTCCAACGCCTATGAGGGGGAAGGTGGAGTTTCGGTAAACCACCCCTGACCCCTCCTTATCAAGGAGGGGAATTCGTTCCGGTAGGCGCCCGTCGACTCCGCTCCAGCCCTATGTCATTCCGATCCCTTCGCTGTCATCCTGAGCGAAGCGAAGGATCTGCAGTTCTCGACCGAGGCGAACTAATCCCGAATTCCGAAGTTGCGAGGCTCTGCGGGAAGAAACCCCTCACCCGGCTCGCTACTCTCGCCACCCAAGGGAGAGGGCTGAAATCTATCATGGTTGACCACCCTCGCCCTTGGGGAGAGGGTGTCCCGCAGCCGGCGTAGTCATCAGACGGTGCGGGACGGGTGAGGGGTTACTGCCGAAGAATGCAAGCACCCCTTCCGTTCTCGAGGTTATCCAGACAGGCAGTTCGGGTTCAAAGAGCTGGTTTGGGAGCACCAAATTCAACTTCGGAATTCGGGCTAATGCAGATTCTTCGCTCCGCTCAGAATGACAGCGAGTCGTAGGCGCCTAGCTCATCTCGCCAGCGTAAATCTTCATAACGTTTTGGAGGAATCGGACGGCCTGTTCCCTGGGGCGCTGGAACGAGTTTCGGCCAATGATGGAGCCGAATCCGCCGCCGTCGCGGATGGCGCGCGCCTCGTTGTAAAAGGCTTCGTCATCGTCCTTTTTTGCCCCGCCGGAGAAGATGACGATGCGGCGTCCGTCGAAGGCGCTTTGCACAACGTGGCGGACGCGCTCGGCGGGCGTCCCGATCGGGATGCCCAGCTTTTCGTAGACCTTCTTCGCTTCCGGTTGTTCCAGGTGCGCGCTGGGCAATTTCACTTTGATGATATGAGCGCCCAATTGGGACGCGATCTGCGCCGCGTAAGCAGACACGTCGATGGCGGTCTCGCCTTCCTTGCTCAAGCTCGAACCGCGCGGATACGACCAGACCACGACGGCCAGGCCGTTGGCCTTCGCTTCCTCCGCGGCTTCGCGCAATTGCTGGTACATGGTTTGCGCGGCCGCCGAACCCGGGTAAATTGTGAACCCGATGGCCACGCAGCCCAGGCGCAGGGCATCCTTGACGCTCGCCGTTACGGAAGGCAGAGGATCTTTTTCGTCGTGCAGCATGTCGTGGTTGTTCATCTTCAGGATGAGAGGGATTTCGCCGGCATGCCGGTTTGCGGCAGCTTCGATGAATCCCAGCGGCGCGGCATAAGCATTGCAACCCGCCGCAAGGGCCAGTTCAAAGTGATAATTGGGATCGTAAGCTGGCGGGTTTACCGCAAAACTCCGGGCCGGACCGTGCTCGAAGCCCTGGTCAACGGGCAGGATCACGAACTTGCCGGTTCCCGCGAGGCGGCCTGTGTTCAGTATGCGGGCGAGATTCGTCTTGGTCCCCGGATTATCGCTTTCGTACCAACTCAGGATTTCCTTCACCCGGGCGGTGTTTCCAACTCGCTCGGGCGCTCGAACCATGGTTTCCGCAACAGCCATAACAAAGCCTCCAGCCGAAAAATCAGACATTCAGTTCCTCTCTCAGGTTACATGCCTCACACATGCCAGGCAAGCGGATTGTTCTATCGCGGAAGCCGTAACCGGCACGAATCGTAGCGCGGGCGTCACGCCCCCAGTGGCGCGGGCCAACAGCCCGCGCGCGGGAGCGGGACGCTCCCGCCACCGCGGGCGAGACGCCCGCTCCACTCTTTCGTGCCGGCACCCGGGACACCTGGAATGACAGCCGGGTAGCGCGGACTCCCGGTTTTGGGGTCCGCGCTACCAGAATGGCATATAATGGTTGCTCGTTTTATAGACGCATTGAAGGAGGCAGCATGCCGGAAGAGATTAATCGCAGAGAATTCCTAAGGACCACCGCCCGAACCGGAGCGGGAATGGCCGCGCTGAGCGGCATTACTTTCCTTACCCACCCGGAGCGCGTGTTCGGTGCGAATGACCGCGTACGCCTTGCGGTGGTAGGCCTGCACGGGCAGGGCTGGTCGCACGTCGAACAGTATTGCCACATGCAGGACGTTGAACTCGCCGCGTTCTGCGACGTGGATGAGCACGTGCTCGACCAGCGCCTGGGGGAAGTCGAAAAGATGGGCGTGAAGCGGCCGGCGCGATTCATTGATCTGCGCAAGCTGCTGGACGACAAATCGATTGACGCGATTTCCATCGCCACGCCCAACCACTGGCATTCGCTGCAGGCCATCTGGGGCTGCCAGGCGGGCAAAGACGTTTACGTTGAAAAGCCTCTCTCCCACAACTGGTGGGAAGGCCGCCAACTGCTGCGCGCTGTTCAGAAGTACGACCGGATTGTGCAGCACGGGACGAACAGCCGCTCCGGCAAAGCGATCATCGAAGGAATGCAGAAGATGCGGGACGGCGTAATTGGAGACCTTTACCTTTCGCGCGGCCTTTGCTACAAGTGGCGGGATACCATCGGACACGCCGAACCGGAACCGGTGCCCTCGTGGGTCCACTACGACCTCTGGACAGGCCCGGCGCCCATGAAGCCGTTCAGCAAGAACCGGTTCCATTACAACTGGCACTGGATCTGGGATACGGGGAACGGCGACATCGGCAACCAGGGCATCCACGAACTCGACGTGGCGCGTTGGGGCCTGGGCGTGAAGCTTCCGAACAAGGTTTCGGCCATCGGCGGACACTTCATGTTCGATGACGACCAGCAGACGCCCAACACGCTCAACGTCGCGTGGCAATTCGATATGCCGGACGGCAAGCGGCGCATGATGGAGTTCGAAGTCCGCCACTGGATCTCGAATCACGAGGCGGAAATCGGCACGTCGGCCTTCGGCGGCGGCGATGTGCCTGCGGCAATTGGCAACGCCGCGGAAACGCGCTCCAAGCGCAAAGGGCCGCAGAATACCATCGGCAACATCTTCTATGGCTCGAAGGGCTATGTGGCCATGAACGGATACGATTCCTACAAGTCCTGGCTGGGCGAGGAACAGGAACCCGGGCCCCACGCCCAAGCCGGCGGCAACAACTGGCGGAACTTCATCGACTGCGTCAAGAGCCGGAAGAAGGAAGACCTGAACGCGCCCGTCGAGGAAGGCTACTATTCCACCACGCTGCTGCACCTGGCCAACGCTTCTTACCGCGTCGGCCGTACGCTGAGCTTCGATCCCGATAAGCAGGAAGTGATCGGCGACGAAGAGGCTGCCCGAATCCTGCGCGACGGCGATCGCGGCTACCGCGCCCCCTACGTCGTGCCGGAAGAAGTTTAGTGCTTGCTGACGAGAGTCCCCGTCATATTGCGGCGTGCCGTGAAGGGCGGGGCGTCAGAGTCTCTGTGAAAACCCCATTTAGGCTGTCATTCCCGGGGCCACCGGCAAACCTTGCGGTCCCGGGGCGCGGGGCCATCGGCCCCGCGGGGTGGTTCAATTGGGGGGGCTACGGGGGGGCTGTTGCCCCCCGCTCCCAGATATCTTCAAAGCAGTGCGAGATTCCTCGTCGCCTGCGGCTCCTCGGAATGACATGCAAAATAAGGTTCTCACAAAGACTTTTCGGCCCCGACGCTAATCTCGCGACGTAGTTACGGGGCTTTAGCCGCAGGCCCCGCCCGCTAACGATGGCCGGCCGTTTCACTTGATGCCAGCCTGCGCCAGCATCGCCAGGAACTGCTTCCGCGTCCGCATGTCGATCGCTTCCGCCGCCAGCTTGCCGTTTCGGTCGTAAACGAAACTCTTGGGGATTCCTTCCACGCGGATCGTCTGATGCACCTTGCTTCCCGGATCGAGCAGGATGGGATACGTGTAGTGATGCTCCGCAATAAACGGCTGTACTTTGCTTATATCTTCATCAGAAATACCCAGAATCAAAAGGCCCTGGTCTTTGAATTCCTGGTAAAGCCTATCCAGGTCGGGCATTTCCTTGCGGCAGGGCGGGCACCAGGTTGCCCAGAAGTTCACCAGCACCACCTTTCCGTGCAGCGCCTGTAGGCCCCAGGGCTTCCCTTCGAGATCGTTCAGCCTAAAATCCGCGTGCTCGCGGCTATGGTCGTCGTCCTCGAGCTTGGACATCGCCGCCGCAAATTGGGGAGAGTCCGAAGAGGCGTGCACGTGCTCGTAACGTACGAGCGTGGCCAGTTCGATGTACGGATCTGCGGGCTCGTTGCCGTTCGCCGGCGGTGGCTGCTCGCCGAGCGCCGTGGCCAGAGTCGTGGCAACTTCCTGGAGCGTATCGTGGCCGAAGTCGCCTTCGGTCGAGAGGTTGGCGAGTTCCTTTGCCAACAACAGCTTATTGGCCGACGCAGGCAGCTTTCGTATTGCCAGCGCCAGGTCCTTCGTCGCCTGCGCCCGCTTCTCGTCCGGCACCTGGCGCAGGCCGTCCAACTGCTGCACGATGGGCTTTTCCTGCTCGCTCCAAACAATCTGCTGCCGCTGTGCATCGAGAGTTCGAGCACAAAACAGGCATGCCGCGAACACCGGCAGACCAACGAAGAGACCGGTTCTAGCTGCTCTTGAGCGAACGAGCATCGTCTTGTTCATACTGCACAGGCTCCTCCGAGCTGCTCTGCCGCCCTGTCTTGCGGAAAGGCTTCGCCTTTCCATGAAGTCGCTGCAATTCTTTAACCGCCCTGTATCCTAGGCCCGGAGGGCCGACAGAGAGTAGCCCACGGCGTGAGAACCTGTGAAAAAATCGGCGAAAGGCAAAAATATGCACGCGCTGTCATTCTGAGCGAAGCGAAGAATCTCGCTTTGAGTTCCTTCGCCATCAGCCAGTTCCATCGGCAGAGCGAGATCCTTCGCTGCGCTCAGGATGACACGTTTCGAATTTCTTCACACCTTCTCACGCCGTGGGCTACTCTCTGTCGGCCCTCCGGGCCTGCGATAGCGAAGGCGTGGGCAATTCGCTAACCCCAGAGCTAGGCTTGGCCTTTCCGCAAGGCAGAGCGGCGAAGCCACAGGGCCTCAAGCCACCGGCAGACGAAGAATGGTGCGCAGGCGTTCCGGTGGCACGCGCCTGGGGTCGGAGAGGTAAATCTCGTGATGCAGACCGTGGCAGGACAAGCCCGTCTCCGCTGCCACTGCGAGCATCTGGCAGATCGTCTCTCTCTCGTTGCCGTACGGCCCTACGTGCAGCATTTGCACGCATTGGCCTTCATCCAGGGTTTCTAACTTCACGTCCGCGGTTTCGGGCGGCTTGCCTTTTTCTTTCAACACCGCAATGGTGTCCTTCAAGTCCTTGGCGCTGATGAAATCGGGCACGCGGATGATAAGTTTCCAATTCCAGGTCTCGGGCGGCTGCGAGGCAAAACTCTCAGTCTCTTTCTCGCCCCACCAAAGGCCCTCGAGGTTCGAGACCTTGTAGTCCTTCCCGGCGAATTTCTTGGCCATTTTGAGGGTGAAGCCAACGTTGTAAAGCGCGCCGACGGCTTTCTGAAACGCTTCTCCAGCCGGCGCGCCGCGGCCTGTGAACGCCAGGTATTTTGCGCGCTTGGTTTGAATCAGCACAGGTTTCTTGGGCGTGACATATTCCGCTTTGTGGACTTTGTAGAGATCGAGTTTAGCAGTAGCAGGCATGGGTATGATTCCTCCTGAAGATTAGCTGTCGTTCCTAGTGGCCATGGGCCTGCGACCCACCCATGGAGATGAGAGTCGCTGTCATCCTGAGCGAAGCGAAGGATCTGCAGTTCCGGTCCGAGGCGAATTAAAGCAGATTCTTCGCTTCGCTCAGAATGACGGATTTTCGAGAGAGCGAAGCGAACGGGCTCGGAATGACAGCTATACCAGCGGCCCGGGCTACTTTAGCGTTCCTACAATTCTCTCCACGAGGCTTCGGTCCGCGACCTGAAATTGATCTTCGGGTGGATAGAGCGCCCCGCCAAAGGTTACGAAAGGCCGGCCGCGCACAGAAAGATCGAGTTGAGTTTTGAAAGCCGTAAGATGTATCTGTTTGCAGCCTGTCGCTTCGACCACCTGGCGAAGGCTATAGAGTTTTATTCCGCCGCCCGGCAGTATCTCGATGCGATCGCCGGCATATTCGATCAGCCGTTTGATGAGCGGCACGCCCTCCGGAACGGTGTCTTCCTGGCCGCTGGTGAGGAGGCGAGTGAAGCCCATGTCAACCAGTTGATCGAGAGCCCGAAAAGGATCGGGCGTTACATCGAAGGCGCGATGGAAGACGGCTTGGCGATCCCCGATCAGTTTTCGAATGCGCCGGCAGCGTTCTTCGTCGATACTGCCGTCGGGTTTGAGTATCCCAAACACGATTCCATCCGCGCCCTGCTCTCGCGCCGCCACGGTGTCGCGCTCCATCACCGCCATTTCAACCTCGGTGTAGCAGAAGCCTCCACCGCGCGGCCGAACCATGGCGATGAACGGAATCTCGAGGCGAGCCTTGGCCTCGATGATCGATCCCATCGAGGGCGTCAAGCCTCCCAGGAACAGCGCCGAGCAGAGTTCGACGCGGTCCGCGCCGCCCTTTTCCGCCTCGATCGCATCTTCGAGCGAGCCACAGCAAATCTCCACTAGAATTTTGTTTTCTGCCATCGGATTCCCCCCAGTAATTGCGGCACACCATTATAGCCAACAGACACGACAGAGCAACTGTAGAACGTAATTTGGGTGCCGTCGCCGTAGCGCCGCCATCCTGGCGGCTCCAGTGCCGGCTGGAAGCCGGCGTTCCGACCCAAACTTGGACACTGCCGAAATTTGGGATCCAAAAGTCATGGTTGGGTGTATTCTTCCATGGGTCCGGTTTCCAAGATCGAGATCCTGGCTGAATCCGCTTGGGAGGTTCGCGCTATGAAGCTGCGAGTCATTTGCATAATCTTCTTCTTGTTCCTCTGTGCGGCGCCCGCAAGCGCCTTGGACAATGGCTTGGCCAAGACGCCGCCTATGGGTTGGAACAGTTGGAACAAGTTTGCCTGTAACGTGTCGGACAAGCTCATCCGTGAGGCGGCGGACGCCATGGTGTCCACTGGCATGAAGGATGCCGGTTACCAATACGTGGTCATTGACGACTGCTGGCAGGTGAAGCGCAACCCTGACGGCACCATCGTTGCTGATCCGCAGCGCTTTTCCGGCGGCATCAAGGCGGTGGCCGATTACGTTCATTCCAAGGGGCTCAAGTTCGGCATCTACTCGGACGCCGGCCGGCAAACCTGCGAGGGCCGTCCCGGGGCGCGTGGCCACGAGTTCCAGGATGCGTTTACCTACGCAACCTGGGGCGTGGACTACCTCAAGCTCGACTGGTGCCATGCCGAGGGCCAGAACTCGCTCGAGTCCTATTCCCTGATGCGCGACGCGCTCAAAACCGCCGGCCGTCCCATTGTTTTTTCCCTCTGCGAGTGGGGTTCCACCAAGCCGTGGCAGTGGGCCAAGGATGTCGGCAACCTGTGGCGCGCCACGGAAGATATTGTGAATTGCTGGGACTGCAAGGAGAAGTGGGGCGGGTTGGGGGTCGTTTACATCCTCGACCTGATGGATGGCATCGAGTCCGCCGCCGGGCCCGGGCACTGGAACGATCCGGACATGCTGGAAGTAGGCAACGGCAAGCTCACGCCGGATGAGGCGCGCGCCCACTTCGCGATGTGGTGCATGCTGGCCGCGCCGCTCATCTCCGGCAACGACCTGCGCCAGATGGATGCGGATACGCTTGCAGTCCTGACCAACAAGGAAGTGATCGCCATCGATCAGGACGCGCTCGGCAAGGAGGCTAGCCGGGTCCGCAAAGAGGGCGACAAGGAAGTGTGGGCGCGCGAACTCGCGGGCGGCAACCGCGCCGTGGCCCTGCTGAACCGCGCAAGCACGCCGCAGGAGATTAGAGTAAAGTGGGAAGACATCGGCTATCCGCCGCACTTTTCCGCCGCTCTCCACGACGTGTGGCTGCATAAAGACCTGGGGACGATGCAGGGTTCCTTCACAGCAACTGTACCGCCCCACGCCGCGGTAATCGTGACCGTAAAGCCGTAGGAATCGGGGAATCGGGTGATCCGGAGATCGGGTGATCGGGAGATCGGTACCGGCCCCCACCTTTGGCCCGGAGGCTGTCATTCTGAGCGCAGCGAAGAATCTCTGTATTTGCTCTTTATGTCCCTGAACGTGCCTCGAACTGCCGGGATTCTTCGCTTCGCTCAGAATGACACGTATCTGGAATCTGAAATCTGGAATCTGAGATCTGGGACGTGTGCCTCCCCAATAAAGCCCGTTCGCCCGATCACCGGATCCCCCGATTTATTCCGGCAACCTTGTTGGCCGATAAAACGTCGATATATACGGAAGTTTGAGATATAATCACCCCAGGAGGCCAGCCGTGAGATACGATCATTTTCGACGTGTACTCGTGGTTGTGGTCGCGGGGTTGCTCCTACCGGCAACTCTCTTTACACAACAGAAACCGTCGGCCAGCGGAGCGCGTCTGAGTTCGGTCACTGGAAACGCGACGGTGAAGGCTCCAGGAGCTACCGAAGCGGTTCCAGCTCAGGTGAATATGCCGATCGAGGATGGCTCCGAAGTGTCGACCTCGGCGGCGAGTTCGGTGAACGTGCAACTGGAAAACGCTTCGAGGATTGAACTCGGCGAATTCAGCAAAGCCAACTTCACCGAAAAGGAAGCGGGGCAAGAGGGCACACGACAGAATGTCATTATCCTCGATCAAGGTGACGCCCGTTTCCGTTTCCTACCCAGCAAACAAGCTGGTTTCACGGTTCACATTGCCGACGCCACGATTTCCCCGAATGGCAAGGCCGCCTTTATGGCAGGTTTTGACAAGGGAAAAATGAATTTGCGCGTGCTCGAGGGCTCGGTTGTCGTCTCCGCCCACTCCGGCTCGCTGACTTTGGATAAGGGGCGGTTTCTGGAATACGACCCCGCAGCCGAACCGATGGCCGCGGCATCGCACGCGCGCGTGGTTCGGCTCAGCTACCTGAGCGGCACGGTCACGCTCAAGCGGCCGGGCTCGGCGGAAGAGGAAAAGGTGCTGCTGAACACGCCCATCCAGGAGGGCTTTGAGCTTTCGACAGTAGGCGCCAGTTACGCCGAAGTGGAGTTTGAAAACGGCTCCACTGCGCGCGTTGGCGAACACTCCAAATTGCTCTTCGATCAACTGGCGCTCGACGCCAATGGCAACAAGCTGAACGGCATGACTTTCGAGCAGGGATACGGCACGTTCAATTTCGTTCCCGAGCGCCGTGCCGCGAACCCACATGAACGCAATGCCGCGGTTAGCTTGCAGGCTGGCGATCAAGACGTTTATCGGGTCAAGATTGCAAACGCCACCTTGAACGCTGACGGCAAGTGCGAGTTCCGGACGGATCTGGCTGAGGACCGCTACCGGGTAGAGGTCTTCAAGGGTTCGGTCGACGTGGCACTTGATAATCAATCCGTAAAGCTCGGCGAAGGCAGGGTCTGGGTGCAAGAGACCGCCAGCGCCACCTTGGCTTCAAACACCGAGAAAGGGATTCCCAAAGACGATTGGGATCAGTGGACCGAGGCGCGCGATCACCAAGCGGTGCTGGTCGCCAAGGACGAGTCTGTCCACCCCACGGGACCGGCCTACGGCTGGAGCGATCTCAATACCTACGGCGAGTGGGTGACGCTTCCCGGCAACAGGTTCGGCTGGTCGCCCTATGCGCAGGCGGGTTGGTCTCCCTACAGCTATGGCATGTGGAACTCGTACGGCGGAATGGGCTGGACATGGATCTCCGCCGACCCCTGGGGCTGGGTAACTGACCACTGCGGCATGTGGGACTTCGATCAGACCTTTGGCTGGTATTGGATGAACCCCATGTTTGGCTGTGGCATGTGGTACCCCGGGCTCGTCAACTGGTACGGCGGGCCGGGATGGTACGGCTGGGCGCCGATTCAACCTGGCCATCCCAGGACTCCGCCGGGGCGTCCTCATCTTCCCGGAGTGGGTCCAGTCATAAGCCATCAGCGGACGCTGATTACCAAAGTTCCGGCCAGCGTGATCGAGAAAGGGCAGATGATTACGCCCCAGGTGGTGACGCGCGTTCCGGCGACGGAGGGGAGCAAGATCGATCACCCGCCCGCCGAAGCAACTCCGCAAACCATGGCTGCGAACAATGCCGCCGCGGCAATGCCCGGTCGGGCCGCTCCGCCAGGCGGACACCCAGGCTTCGGCCATGCGACTGCGCCGGCTACCGTTTTGATGGGCGGCGATCCAGCCAGGGAAGGCTCGTTGCTGACCCACCGTGGTTTTCTTGGCGGAACTCGGGAACCCTTGCGCGCCTCTCAAGGCACAACCTTGGGCGGACGCTATCCGGTGCAGGGCTCAGCGGGTGAGTTCCAAGGAAGTGCTTCCACCGGCGGCGGATGGCACAGCCACTTCGGCGGTGCAGGTGGCCACGGTGGCGCACCAGTGATTTCCAGCCGGGGCGGCGGATCCGGAATTTCCGTGGCGTCCCATGGATCCAGTGGCGGCGGTGCAAGCGGCGGCCACGGCTCAGGCTCCGCCTCGGGCGGTGGTGGAGGTGGCGTTTCCGGTGGCGGAGGCGGCGTTTCCGCTAGCTCGGGTGGCCACTCGGGCGGTGGCTCCGTGGGCGGTGGCTCTGTCGGTGGCGGTGGTGGCGGTGGCGGGCACCACTGAGGATTGGTGATTTCTGATTGACGATTTGCGATTGCTGGGGCGGCCCTGTGTGAAGAAACCCCTCACCCGGCTCGCTACTCTCGCCACCCTCTCCCCAAGGGAGAGGGCGGTCATCGATGATTGATTTCAGCCCTCTCCCTTGGGGAGAGGGTGGTCCGCGGCCGGCGTAGTCATCAGCCGGTGCGGGACGGGTGAGGGGTTACTTCCGAAGAATCCAAGCTCCCGTTCCCTTCTCGAGGTAATCAGGGCAGGCAATTCAGATTCAACGAGTTGACGTGGCAGCGCAAGAACCAACTTCGGAATTCGAGTAAAGACACACTGCGCGCCTTTGGAACCTGACACCTGAAACCCGACACCTGAAACCTAAACCATAATCAGCCCGTGGCGGATGGCGAGCGTAACGGCCTCGGTGCGGCTGCCCGCACCAAGTTTGCCCATGATGGATGCCACGTGGAACTTCACGGTGTGCTCGGAAATCTCCAGGCGAGAGGCTACCTCCTTATTGCCAAGGCCTGCCGCCACGAGTTCCAGGACTTCGAGTTCGCGCTCCGTGAGCGGCTCGACGAGCGCAGTCCCCTTTCGAGGCGGGCCGGGGGCGCGCAACAATAGATCGAGGCTGGTCGACTCGAGCACCGTCAGGCCGGCGGCTGCCGCCTCAATTGCCGCCGCGATTTCCGGCCCGTCGATGCCACTCGGGAGCACCGCACGGACGCCCGCTCGCAGCGCCTCCGCCACCGGCTCGGCGGCGGGATTGCGAACCAGCAGAACCGCCGCTGTGCCCGTGCTCGCCCAATCCAAAGCCTCGCGCGCGGCAGGGTCAGCAAGCGTGTCGGCTTCAACCAGCAGCACGTCGGCGGGTAACTCGGAGTCGACTCCATGGGCGTCTTTGCTTAGGTCATCGACCAGCCGCAAGGCAGAGTATGGGCGCAGCAGGCTTTCCAGACCCGCCTTGGCCATGGGCGACGAGGATTTGACTAGAACTCGAATCATGCTTTCGTTACAAGCAAAGCGGGTGGAGGTGTCATTCCGAGCCCTTCGCTGTCATCCTGAGCGAAGCGAAGGATCTCGCTCTGGGTGCTCAGGGTAAACTCCGCCAGGAATCTTGCTCTGATCCCCTCCGATGCGCACGAACGCAGGGCGAGATTCCTCGCTACGCTCGGAATGACACCGTCGCGTGGCCCGCCTGCGCTGCCCTCACTTCCCCGGCCTTTCACCCACCGTGATGCTTAATTCCTGGATCGCGCCCGCTCGAATCACGCGCGCCTGCACCTGCTTGCCGATGATTCCCGAGTCCGAAATTGATTGCAGGTCTTCGAACTCTTCGAGCGGTGCGTCGCCGAGGCTCACCAGGATGTCGCCCAGGAGAATTCCCGCCTTGTCTGCCGGGCCGTCGGGTTCGACCTTCACTACCATGATCCCACTTTTTGCGGTCAAGGAGAGATTGGCGCGTAACGCGTCCGGAATGCCAACCGGCTGCGCTCCAATGCCCAGGTAGCCGCGCGGCACGTGCCCTTTAGCCACCAGGACGTCCAGAACCCTGTTAACGGAAGTCGCCGGAATCGCCAGACCCGCAATCCGCGACAGGGCCGACGTGGCGATGCCCAGCAGACGTCCGCGGACATCAACCACCGCTGCGCCGGATGAGTTGGGAAACATCGTGGCGTCAAGTCGTATGTAATTCTCCAACCGGCCGCCGCGCCAGGTTCGCCACGGCCCGGAAACCGCGCTGATGACGCCCAGGCTGGCGTTCGGCCCGCTATCAGGGGATCGCCCGAGTATCAGCGCCAGTTCACCTGCCTTTACCGCGTCGCCTCCGCCGGTTTGTGCGGCAGCACTTCCCAAGCCCTCGACCTTCAGGGCGGCAAGATCCGTTCCCGGGTCGCGCCCCGCCAGCACAGCGTCCGCGCGCTTTCCGTCGGGAAGCGTCACTTGAATGTCTTCTTCCCGCCGAATGGTGTGATCGGCCGTGACGATAATGCCGGGCCGCCAGACGACTCCGCTCGAAGGGTAGTGACCGCGGGCGTGAACCGCCACAACATAAGGCTGAAACTCTTCCACAAGCTTTGCGACTTCGTTCGAAAAACTTGCCAATGTGCTTTGCATTTTTGACCTCCAATGGCATTTTGCAGCCACCGCCACGTGTGCGCATCAGCCAATTGGGGAGGAAGAACCCGGAAAATTGGCGGGGGGAGGGGAGAATCTGCGGCCCCACGACGGTTCGGCCGCTATCTCATTCTGATGAACGGAGACGTTCAGGGATTGTTACTGCACGGTGGCTAACTGCGTGAAGCTGAGAGGTTCGGGTGGCGCATACGTCCCGACGCCCTGTGTCGGGATGTATGCGTCCCTCTCGCGTCACGACAGCGCAGACATGCCAAAAACCGGCACGTCTGCGCCACCCCGCGCCCGCGCGACCAACCCCGGAAGAACCGCAGAGGAGGGCAAACTGCGCCCACCTCTGCATTGCAAGTTCATAAATTCTTGTTTTTTTAGCAAGCTTTTTAGGCTGCAAGGGACGCGAGGTCAGTTTGGCGGAACTTTAGAGCGGTATTCATGACCTCGTGACCTCTCTGTGTGGGGCGATAGTAATAGGTACGTCCCACGCGGTAAATGAGCCCGTGAGCGCGCAGTAGGCGCAACTGGCGGGTGGTGCGAGCGGCGGCGCGACGAGGCGGGGAGGCGTCGGTCTGACCCGGGAAGAGGAGAGCTTCCCGCAGATCACGATTGCGCACTCCCTGCAAATGAAATTCTCCTCTCAGGATAACCGCGAACAGGCGGCTCTCTTGCGGACTGATGGGTCGCAGGGCTCGGTAGGGACGAGGGGCCCGGATGGGCTGGCTGACCGGATCGAGAATCCGATGGGCGGGTCGTGACTCGCCCACCACCGCCAGGGCTTCCAGGTAACGGGCATTCGCTCCCCGGCTGAGTTGCACCCGCCGGCGAAGATCCACGATGCCCTTGCGGAGGGGATACCATCCCTTTCTCTTCCGTCCCTTCCGCCTCACGCAGCGGTACTCCTCAACACGCTGCCCTGTTTGTCGTACATCTTGATCGAGTTCTCTTCCACCCGATGCTTGACGCAGACCCCTTCTACCCGTCGTTCCTGGGTGCTGCAGACTTCTCCGTTAAACAGCGTGTTGGTCCGTCGCCCCAGAAAACGCAGCACCTGAGGCGAGGAAAATTGCTCCATGGCGTGCCGGCACAGTCCGGCATAGACCTCCGCCAAAGCTTCCGAATTCTGAAACAGCACATCCGTGGCGTATTCGCCCTGCCGCACCGTCCAGTAGTAACTGCGCAGGCGCGGACGTGCCCCCGGCGCCAACCAGGGATTCACTGCCTGGGCCCAGCGATTCAGAAGCTTCGCCCAGGGCAGATTCACCAAACGCTCCATCAACGCTTGCGCCCTCGGCAGATGGGCAATCTGCGTGAAGCAATTGTCCTTCTGCTGGTAGGCGATGCCTTGACGTTGCATCTGCCGCGCTAACCATTCCCGACCGTTGATGCAGACTTGCAGGCTCAACGGCAGCCAGCTTTGCAGTCGGAGGTGCATCAAGCCAAAGTCGCGGTCCAGAAAGTAGAAGTAGAAATGCAGGCAAGTGGCGTCCCGCGGCAGTAAGCGCAACTGGCGCTTCTCCCGGTCACGCCGCACCGTGAAGGTCTGGCACGGTTCCACACACGATAAGACGCAAATCAGCCCTTCCTTCACCGGGTTCTCCTCCAGAAGCTTTCTCACCAGCGCTTCCTTGCTGGCTTTCCCCGAACCCACGTATTGGAGTGGCCGCCCCGCACGCCGCGCGATCTGCTCGGCCCGTTGCTTGATGCCCGCTGAAAACTTCTCTACGAACCACTGGAAATCCTTGAATCCTACCCGCTGGCTCCCCATAAAGTAATCCAGCCCCTGCACGTAGCAGATGGAACGCAACACGCCGCGAAACAAAACCCGGTCAAATCCTGATATGCTTCCTAGGATGCGGCTCGCATGCCGCTTCAAAAAACGCTCCATGACGGCCCTCCCCACGACGTTTCCCCAAAAACATCATGACGGAAACCGCCATGGAGCGTCATTACCTTTTGGTTGCGGCTCTGCCGCGCTGCGCTACCACTCAATCCTGAATTTGTTAAACTGTGGATGACGTGTAAGGCGCCATCATGATCCAGCTTGCATCGGCCGGAAAGCGATTCGGCCCCAAAATGTTGTTTGAGAATCTCGATTGGCTCATCACGCCGCGGGCGCGCGTGGGCCTGGTGGGAGCGAACGGCACGGGCAAGACCACCCTGCTCAAGGTACTGGCTCGCCTCGATACGCTCGATTACGGCGAAATCAGTTTTACCAAGGGGATCACTTGCAGTTACCTACCACAAGACGGCCTGACTCTTTCAGGGCGCACTGTGCTGGCGGAGTGCATGTCGGTGTTCGGCGACCTGCTGGCCATGGAGCAGGAGATGGAAGACCTGATGGGAAAGATGGCCGAACTCGATCCCGAGGGCGAAGAGTACCAGCGCGTGAGCGAGCGCTTCCATTCGCTCGACACCGAGTTCCGGCAGCGCGACGGCTATTCGCTCGAAGCTCAGGCCGGGCGGGTGCTTGCCGGCCTGGGATTTCCGCAATCCGATTGGCACCGCCGCACGGAAGAATTCTCAGGCGGCTGGCAAATGCGCATTGCGCTGGCCAAGCTCTTACTCGAAAAGCCGAACCTGCTGCTCCTCGACGAGCCCACCAATCACCTTGACCTCGAAGCCCGCAACTGGCTCGAGGAGTACCTGAACGACTATCCCCACGCTTACGTGCTGATTTCGCACGACCGGTTTTTCCTCGACGTAACCGTCGAAAAGATGGCCGAGATCTGGAACCGGCGAGTCCACTTCTACACCGGCAATTACGAGAAATACCTGGCGGAAAAGACGGCGCGGCGCGCCCAGATTGAATCGGCTTACAAGAACCAGCAGGACCGCGTCCAGCAGCTCGAAGTGTTTATCAACCGCTTCCGCTACACGGCCACCAAGGCCAAGCAGGTGCAGAGCCGCGTCAAGGAACTCGAGCGCATGGAGCGCGTCGAAATCCCGCCCGAAGAAAAGGCTATCCACTTCCGCTTTCCTCAGCCTAAGCCCAGCGGCAGGATGGTGGCGGAGTTCAAGCAGGTGGCCAAGAGCTACGGCGCGAAGCAGGTGTTTGCGGGCGTGAATTTCACTGTGCAGCGAGGCGATCGCGTGGCCCTGGTGGGCGTGAACGGGGCGGGGAAATCAACCCTGCTCAAGCTGCTCGCCGGCACCGAACCGTTGAGCGCGGGCGAGTACCAGCAGGGCCACCAGGTGGAGGTGGACTACTTCGCACAGGACCAGTACAAGGCGCTGGATGCCGACGCTCGCCTGCTCGACGACCTGGCTCGCGCCGCGCCCATGGCCCTCAGCTCCCAGACCGAATTGCGCAGCCTGCTGGGCAGTTTCCTTTTCACCGAAGACGACGTGTTCAAGCGTATCGGCGTGCTTTCGGGCGGCGAGCGCAATCGCTATGCACTGGCGCGCATGCTGGTGCGCCCCTCGAATTTCCTGCTGCTCGATGAGCCTACCAACCACCTCGACTTGCGCGCCAAGGATGTGCTGCTCGAAGCCTTGGCGAATTATACCGGCACCGTGGTGTTCGTCTCGCACGACCGCTATTTCATCGACAAGCTCGCCACGCGGGTGTTCGAAATCGCCGCCGGCGAGGTGAATGTCTATCCCGGCAATTACGAAGATTATCTGTGGCGCAAAGAAGGGAAAGAGATTACTCTCGACGTTTCCGGGCTCGAGGATCTGGTCCGAGCGCGCGCCCCTTCGAGACAAACTGATGATGCCGGCTCAACACTTGAAGCGCCGGAGGCTGTCGCAGCGGTCAAAGCGAAACGCGTCAATCCGATCCGCCTGCAACAGATGAAGGACCGCTGCCGGGAGATCGAAGATCAGGTGGCACGCCTCGAGGCCGAGATCGAAGGTCAGGCTCAGGAGCTTGCGCACTTTCGGAGCGCGGAGGATTCCGTGCGATTGACCAAGTCGATCGAACAAGGTCGGCGGGAACTTGCCGGCCTGACGCGCGAGTGGGAAGAGACCGCCAAGATCGTCGCGGAGCAGGAATGAGTCCCGAAGGGGCGGCCTGCCACAGCCCAGGCCAACGGCCCATGGGCCCTGACTTAGGGCTTAGAAGACCGCGAGAGCCCGTCCGCCGACGGGCGATAGAATGTGGCCCATGGCGACAGAACCTGTGAAAAAATAGATGCCTGTCATCCTGAGCGAAGCGAAGGATCCCGGCAGTTTCTTGTGGTTCAGCGATTTACGAACAACTGCCGGGATCCTTCGCTGCGCTCAGGATGACAACACGTAGCAGTGGGGTCGGAAATCTTAACCCCAGTTTCTCACTTTCGGCCAGATTTCTTTGAGGGGCCATTTGAGGCCGCGGCAGTAATAGACATCGATATGCTCGTAAGGCATCGAGTAGGGGTGATAGACGCTGGCGACTTTCTCGACGCTCGAGTAATAGCGCTCCAGGTCTTGCTGCTGCCCCTGCATCACGATCATGCTCTCGCCGCTGTAGTCGCGCGGTCCCCAGTAGAAGTAGTTCATATACCCGCTGATGGCGGGCGGCAGGCCATATTTCGGACCGAAAAGGTCGATGGCGCGCGCCTGGCCGTAATTCTGGCCGAAGATCGCGGTCTTGGCGCGAATCTTCGGCGGCAGGCTGTTGTAAACGCGCGCCACCGTTGCCGTCATCTCTTCCCAACCGAACTGGTCCGCGAAGAGTTGGGGCAGTGGGCCCAGGCGGTGCGTTTCGATTGGGGGCGGTTGGAGATGCAGCGCCCGCGTGTAGCGAATGTAGGTTTCGGGTGCGAGCAGCGGAACGCTGAGCGGGGCGTACACGGCGCCGAGGACGACCATCAAGCCCGCATAGGCGAGTTTCGGCCAGCGGCATCGCGGCCGGTCGAGCCACGCCTCCCACATCACGGCGCCGCCGGCGAACAAGACGGGAAACGCCGGATAGAGGTAGTAGATGCGCGGGCTCAGCGTTGCGATCACCGCCGCCGTGAATGCCCAGGCCCATCCCAGCACGCGGAATGGGCGCCCCTGCTTCGAGAAGAAGTAAAACCAGAGGCCGGAGAGCCAGATGGGCAGAGTCAAGGGAAGCAGCGTCAGGAATTCCTGAGCGAAGAAGGTAGCGGGCCCGAGAGGCACGTCGCGCCCGCTGCGCTGGATATTGGCGTGCGCCACGAGAAACGGGAAATGGCGGTGAATGTTCCAGAGGAGTTTGGGCAGGAAGATCAGGAAAGCAATTGCGCCGCCGACCCATAGCCAGCGACTCGCCAGCCTGCGGCGCTCGCTGGTCAAGACCAGGCCCAGCACCAGGCTGGCGCCGAAGATCAGCATCGAGTATTTGCTCTCGAGACCGAACCCCGCGAGGATGCCGAACCACATCCATAGCTTAGTATTGCCTGTTTTAATAATACGAATCAGCAGATAGACGCAGCCCATCCAGAACAGCGGCTCGAAGACGTTCATGGTCAGCAAGCTGTCCAAGGCCAGAAAACCTGGCGCCACCAGAACCGCGAGCGCAGCCAATCCCTGCGCAAAGCGTTTCCCTCCCAGTTCGCGAGCGATCAGAGCGGTCAGCACAACCAGCGCCGCCCCCGCCACGGCCGGAAGGAAGCGGAGTGCAGGAAGCGAATTGCCCAGCACCGAGCGCACCAGCCACGTGGTCACCGCAATCAACGGAGGCTGGTCGACGTAACCCCAATCGAGGTGCCGGCTGCAGGCCAGGTAATAAAGCTCGTCAACGAAGTAACCGTAGTGCCGGCTCGCGCACAAATGCACCAGCAGCTTGCACGCCGCGATGCAAAGCAACACGGCCGTGGCCGTGAAGGCAGGCCGCCTTTCGGTAAGCTGGCCGGGCGCAGGTGTGAACGCAGAACTCATGCTGGGTTGAAGTCACACTATACAACACTTTGCACGTTATGTTTGTTTTGCGCGTTTCGTGATAGTATCTGGTCATGGAGATGTACACCTACCCCATCACCGTGGAGCGCGAAGGCCGGAAGTACTGGGCCTATAGTGAGGATTTTCCGGGAGTGTATGGACTCGGAAATTCTATCGATCAAGCAAAGGCGAGCATCCTCGAATCGATGCGACTTTACATTGAGGAGTGTCGCGCTTCGCACCGACCTGTGCCGCGGGCCCGAACCATATATACGGAAACCGTATCGCTAGCGGTATAGTCGGATTTCAGGTTTTTCCTTTCTTCTTGCCTCCGAGAAAATCATCTTCCGAGAAGCCCGCATCCTTCAGTACTCGCAAGAACAACCCACGAGGCACGTCGCCCGCGTGAATCGGCACACTGAGCATTCGGCGGGCGGAATGCGAAAGGATTCGATGTGAGCCCTTCTGACGGACTTCCTCGTAGCCTTGTTTCTTGAGAAAACGAAGCAGGTCTTTGGCCGTCGGCATACTTGCCCAGTGTACACCCATCCGCCAGCGAGCTGCTCGTGCTGGTCAAGCTGGCGCTTGTTCCGCCGCGCGGCGCTGGAAGATTTCGATGTAGCAGTTGACCAGGGAGACGGCCGCAGGAGTGATGCCGGGGATGCGGGAGGCTTGGCCGAGGGTGAGCGGGCGGACGCGCGTGAGCTTCTCCACCACCTCGCGCGAGAGGCCGGAGACCTTGCGGTAATCGAACCAGTCCGGGATGTGGCGTGACTCGGCGCGCTTCATCCGCTCCATCTGTTTTTCCTGCTGTTGCAGATAGCCTTCGTACTTGAAATCGGTTTCGATGCGGCGGGCTTCTTCGCGGGTGAGTGCGACGTCGAGGCTGACCCCCTCACCCGTCCCGATCAGATCGGGACACCCCTCTCCCCCAAGGGGGAGAGGGATATTATCTACCTTCGCCACACGCAAGCCCTCGCTGACCCATTCCATCAGGTCATCGATCTTGAGCTCGGAGCGCTTCAGAAGTTGTGCGCCGCTAAGCGGCGAGGGGGCAGTGAATTGGCCGTCGTTCATGAGGCCGAGCTTGGCGTAAATCTCGCGGCCCAGCGGAGAACCGGGGCTCAAGCGGGTCTCGAGCAGGAACTTCGTGGCGGCGGAGATTCGCGCCTGCTTTTCGAGGAATGCCTGGTAGTCGCTCTGCCGGATGGTGCCGGCCTGAAAACCGAGCGGCATGAGGCGCTCGTCGGCGTTATCAATGCGCAGGTGCAGCCGGAACTCGGCGCGCGAGGTGAACATGCGGTAGGGCTCATCGACGCCCTTGCTCACCAGGTCGTCGATGAGAATGCCGGTGTAGCCTTGCGAGCGCGCGATCGTCAGCGGGTCTTTGCCGCGCACACGGAGCCCGGCGTTGATTCCGGCCATAATTCCCTGGCACCCGGCTTCCTCGTAGCCCGTCGTGCCGTTGATCTGCCCTGCCAGGAAGAGGTTCTGGATTTTCTTGCACTCAAGCCACGGGTAAAGCTCCGTCGGCTGCACCATGTCGTATTCGATGGCGTAGCCCGGGCGGATCATCTCCGCGTTCTCGAGGCCTGGTATGGATTTCACCATGGCCAACTGAACATCAATCGGCATCGAGGTAGACATGCCGTTCACGTAAATTTCGTTCGTGTCCATTCCCTCCGGTTCGAGGAAAAGCTGGTGCTGCGCCTTGTCCGGAAACTTAACGATCTTGTCTTCGATGGAAGGGCAGTAGCGCGGCCCGATGCCCTTGATCTGGCCGGAATAGAGCGGGGCGCGGTGCACGTTTTCGCGAACGATCCGGTGCGTTTCGGCGTTGGTGTAGCCGATCCAGCAAACGGTCTGTGGTTGTGTGATCGCCTTAGTGCGGAAACTGAACGGTGTGGGAATGGGATCACCGGCCTGCACCTGGAACTTCGAAAATTCGATGGTGCGCCCGTCCAGGCGCGGCGGTGTACCGGTCTTGAGTCTGCCTATCTCGAAGCCCAGACGGCGTAGCGCCTCGCCGAGCATAACGGACGGGGGCTCTCCGGAACGCCCGGCGGGGTACTGGTTCTCGCCGCAATGAATAAGGCCATTCAGGAAAGTGCCCGTGGTGACAATCACCGCGCCGGCCTCCACCCTGCGCCCGTCCAGCAGACGGATGCCCAGCGCGCGCAGGCCCGTGCGCTCTTGGGGCGGTTCGCGAACCGCCCCTACAGAATTTTCCAGTACGAGGTCCACAACTTCCGCCTGCTTGATGCGCAGGTTGGGCTCGGATTCGAGAACCTGCTTCATTCTGGCGCGGTATTGCTTCTTGTCCGCCTGGGCGCGCGGCGACCATACGGCGGGCCCGCGACTGGTGTTGAGCAGGCGGAACTGGATGCCGACCGCGTCGATCACTTCGCCCATGACCCCGCCCAGCGCGTCGATCTCGCGCACCAGGTGGCCCTTGGCGATTCCGCCCACCGCGGGGTTGCAGGACATCTGCGCGATCAGGTCGAGGTTGATCGTGTACAGCGCAGTCTTCAGCCCCATGCGCGCCGCCGCCATCGCCGCTTCGCACCCGGCGTGCCCCGCACCCACAACTACCACGTCGTATTTTTCCGTAAAACCTGACATCATGTTTCCGCCCGCGCCCTGACCGCAAAGCCCTATTCTAACTCGAATTTGCAGGTTGGTGCGGCACAGGCAGCATTGCCCTCGCCATGGCCTGTCTTGCAGAGAGCGCAGACAGGCACGCCAGATTCTCGCCATGAAAACACGGTAGACCTTTTAGAATCGGCCGCGGAAGTCGAAGAGTTCGCGCAAGGGCAGTTGCCAACCGGGAAAGAGCTCGGAGGTGAGAACTTGATCGCCGGCGAGAGTAGCCTCGACGAAGTATTTCTTACCCTGGAGTTTCAAAACCTCGACCGTTCTGGCCTGCGAGTCGGCGAGCCAGTATTCGGAAACCCCAGATTCAGCGTATATGGGTAGCTTTGTGGCGCGATCGTAGGTCGCGGTCGTAGGTGACGAGACTTCGACAACCAAGTCGGGAGCACCTTCGATCCAGTTCTCCAGAATAATCGCAGCGCGCGCATTCGAAACGAAGATGAGGTCGGGTTGAAGAGCGGTATCTTCGCTCAGGCGCACATCCAGGGGGGCCGTTAGCACCTCGCCCAGATTGACCTTTACGACGTGCAGCCCCAGGCTTAAAGCCAGATTTTGAACAACAAACTGGTGCCGCGTTGCAGGGGATGGAGTCACGTGCACCTCTCCGCGCACGAGTTCGTAGCGCTTCCCGTCGATGGGGAATTGGCGGAATTCTTCGAAAGTGATCTTCGGAATGACTTCGACGCCCATGAGCGCATTATACACCTTGACCGAAGACTCTGAATTCAAAACGACTGGCCGCTTGAATTCAGTCCTCATGGCGTTTTTCGGCATCACAGAAATGTACGTTATTTCTTTGGTTGACAAAACCTGAACTTCCCGTTAGTGTACCGCCACTCTATGAAGATACTGGTGATTGGTTCCGGAGGACGAGAGCACGCGCTGACCTGGAAGTTGCGCGAGAGTGGACTGATGGAGGAGATCTACTGCGCGCCGGGCAACGCCGGCATTGCCCAGGAGGCGGAATGCCGGCCCGTGGA
>JBEKLY010000148.1:0-18876 GCA_050010015.1 Terriglobia bacterium | reverse complement strand
AATCGCAATGTGGTCTATGTGGTTCACACCTCATTTTATCGCTCGATTGATGGCGGAGAGACGTTCCAAGGCGCGAGCGTAAGCCTGAATGCAGGCCAAACTTGGAGCAGTTGGTTCAACCAACCGACCGGGCAGATGTACCACCTGTCAACGGATAGTCAGTTTCCCTTCCATATTTACGGCCCCCAACAGGACAACGGCTCGGTTGAGGTGAGCAGCCGGGGAGAATTCGGTGATATCAGCTTCCTGGACTGGCGGCCTTCGATGGGCGCTTACGAATACGGGTATGTTGTGCCGGATCCGGCGCATCCGCAGTGGCTATTTTCGAGCGACGATGGCCCGGCAATTCACCGCAGGGAACGAGGCACCTGGCAAACCCTTGACGTAACGCCCTACATCGGCGCCGGAGGGCCGTACCGCTACTTAATGGGCCCGTGGTGGGGCTCGGTACAGCCCCCGTTCGTATTTTCGCCCAAAAACAGCAGCATCTTGTATGACGGCGCGCAGTATCTCCTCGAAACTTCCGACGGTGGGCTCAATTGGCGGCGCATCAGTCCCGACCTTACGGTCCGACCCGATCTGCCAATGCGCCCCCTCCCAGACGGCAAAACCAGCCGCGATTGGGCTGCAATCTCGGCGATTGGTCCCTCGCCGCTCGATGCCGGCCTGATCTGGATAGGCACCGACGACGGTTTGGTGCAGGTTACGCGCGACGGCGGCAAGAATTGGCAACAAGCGGCGATCCCGGAGTTGAAGCCGCTGGATACCATCAGCACAGTTGAAGCCTCGCCTTTCAACCCAGGGTCGGCTTATGTGGTAATGGACCGGCACGAATGGGGCGATTTTCGTCCTTACATGTACCGAACTGACAACTACGGGCGCACCTGGACCGCGATCACCGCCGGCATTCCGGACGGCAGCTTCGTTCGGGTGGTTCGTGCAGACCCGAAGCGGCAGGGGCTGCTTTACGCCGGCACAGAAAATGGCGTCTTTGTGTCTTTCAATGACGGTGAGGAGTGGCAGTCGCTGCAACTCAATCTGCCCACCGCTTCGGTGCGCGATTTGGCGATCCGGGATGGAGACTTGGTGGCGGCGACGTTTGGCCGGGCGTTCTGGATTTTGGACGACCTGAGCCCGCTTCGTCAACTCAATGCCCAGGTCGCCGCCGCCCCCGCTCACCTCTTCCATCCGGCGGAAGCGGTCCGAGTGCGCAGAGACACCAACTCCGACACCCCCTTTCCGCCTGAAGTTCCCGCCGGAACCAATCCACCCGCAGGCGCCATCCTGGACTACACTTTGCGGGCCGTGCCGTCCCAGCCGATCGAGCTAGCGATTTATGACGCAAAGGGGAATTTGGTGCGCCAGTTCAGCAGTGCGCCGATTCCGGAGGATGTCAGAAGACCGGTGAAGTGGCCGACAATTTCTGACTACTGGATGGCGAATCCGCAACCCTTGTCCACCCATGTCGGAATGAACCGCTTCATCTGGGATCTCCGCTATTCGCCGCCGCCGTCGGTAGAACACTCCTACCCCATGTCCTCAATCCCACACGAGACTCCGGCCGGCCCGGAAGGACCGCTCGTCGTTCCTGACAAATACGTCGTCAAGCTGACCGTGGAGGGCCAGACCTATACCCAGCCCCTGACGGTCGTGCGCGACCCGCGCGAGACGACGCCCGCGTCTGCTTTCGCCGCCCAATTGGCGCTGGAGCAGAAACTCATGGCCGGAATGCGCGAAAGTTACCAGGCCTACCAGGCGGCGAAACACCGCGGCGACGCCGCCGCCGGCCAGTTTGCCGAACTGAACGGCACGTTGAGTGGTTTAGCCATCGACGTCGAGGGGGCTGACGCCACACCAACGCCTGCAATGTATGATGCGGTGCGTCGCGAGCTGGAACAGTTAACCTCACGATTGCATACTTCGAAGTGAGTCCAAAACCGGGGAGGGAGAAAACGAAACTGGCTGCCAGAAGGTTGACACCCACCAGGCTCAGTCTTCCCCACACGACCAGAAAGTCACCGGCGACTGAATCACGACCAACGGCGTAATGGCGAGTAATCCGTTGGCGCCGGATGAGTCTACCCTTGGCGACACGGCGGGATCTATTTCTTCGAACCCCGTTTTTCACCAGCGCGCTTGCGATACAGCACTAACGGTTCAGGACAACCGTGCGCCCGGCGTCGGCGGGAAGGAATACCAGGAAGTCTGGGTTCGAGGGGGGGAAACCCGATTTGGGATATAACCTCGTGAGGTGCAAATCCGAGCGCTAGTCTCTCGGTTCTCAATGGCCGTACCCAGACTTCTCCCTGCGCCATTCGCTCTGGGTTGGCGGTCTCGAAAGGTCGAGATGTAGCCCCTGTCAGGCAGTGATGTGCCACGGCACATTGACGAGGACAATCCGCTGGCTTCCTTTGGCCAGCAGGAGCGCTCGAAGCACTTCTGCGCGTTGATTGTGCAGCAAGTAGTGGTACCAGTGCCGCTCCACCAACTCAGGAATCAACACGGCGATCTGCCGGTCCGGGTTGGTTCGATCGAGCTCGAGAATATAATCTAAAATCGGAGTGATCACGAAGCGATAGGGCGATGGCAATTCGATGAGGCGCGGCGGTACGCGACCCGCTCGAATCGCAGGTTCGTCGATGATGCGATTCCACGTCAGGCAAAAGCTCCCGTCGTCCTTGTCACAATCGATGTGAAGAACCTGTACCTCGGAAGACAGAGTGAGGGCAAACCGCAGCCCCTTCTGAGCGACCTTGTTCCAAGAGAGAATCGGAACCACCACCAGCGGAGCCTGCAAGCCGGTCACATCCAGAGGCGCAGAGTCCGCGATCTCTGCCTGAACGGAACGATAGTGCCTCTTGATGGCGACCATCACCACCATGATAGCGGGAATGAGTAACGCGGTTACCCATGCGCCGTCGATGAACTTCGCCACCGTTACCACGATGACGGTTATGGCAGTCGCCACCGCCCCCAGCCCGTTCACGAATATGCTGCGTCGCCATCCTTTGCCGCGGGTTCTTCTCCAGTGAGCGACCATGCCGGCTTGGGACATGGTGAACGCCAGGAAGGCGCCCACGGCAAACAGCGGAATCAAGCGGTCCGTGACCCCGCCAAACAAGGTCAGCAGCAAAGCGCACAACACCGCGAGCAGCCAAATCCCTTGCGTAAACACCAGACGCCTTCCACGCGAGGCGAAGCCTTGGGGAAGATACCCGTCCTCCGCGACGGCGCGGCAGAGGCGGGGCAAGTCCGCAAAGGCGGTGTTGGCGGAGAGCGCCAGCACGAGCAGGATGGAGCACATGGTGATGTAGTAGAAAACGCCTTGCCCGGCCACCGCCGCGACGAGCATTGAAAGCACGCTCTGGTATCCCGCTTGTCCGGGGTCGGTGGCGCCGATGTGGTAAGCACGAACCAGAAAGGCGACTCCCGCCAGCAGCACAATGAGGATCGCGATGATCATGGTCAGGGCTCGCTGGGCGGTTTTTACCGCGGGCTCCCGGAAAGCCTTCACGCCGTTGCTGACCGCCTCGACGCCGGTCATGGCCGTGCAGCCGCTGGAAAAAGCCTTCAGAAAAATCCACGCGCCAACCGCAGCGCTGGGCAAGGGCAATGGCGGCGGAGCCACGATCGGCATGGGATGGCCGCCGGCGGCGAGCGTCTTCGCCACGCCGAGTATCAAGGTGGCGAGCAAGGTTCCAACAAACACATAGGTTGGAATAATGAACACGGCGCCCGTTTCGCGAACGCCGCGCAGGTTCACCATGGTGATCAGCAGCAAGATCACAAGACAAATCGCCAGGGTGTGGGGCTGAAGGGACGGTACCGCAGAGACGAGCGCCCCAACCCCGGCGGAAATTCCCACCGCCGCCGTCAGAACGTAGTCAATCATCAAGGCAGCGCCTGCGAGCAGCCCGGAAAACTCTCCCAGGTTCTCCCGAGCCACCGTGTAGGAGCCGCCGCCCGACGGGTAAGCTTCAATGGTTTGGCGATACGAGAAATAGACGATCGCCAGCAGGATGATGATGCTGGCCGTTATCGGCACGAGGTAGGCTATTCCCGCCGCCGCCAGCGGGATCAGCAGCGTGAGCGCCGCCTCCGGGCCGTACGCCGCGGAGCTGAGGGCGTCCAATCCAAAGACGGAAAGGCCTCCGACCGGCCCCAGCTTCTCTCCCGCTTCCTCCGAAGAACGGAGCGGCCTTCCGAATAGCAAATCGTTCAGTTTCATTATTCATCCTCTCAGGCCGGAGTCGCGGTGCTGAGTCGAGCCATGGACGGTCGGAAATCGAGTTGCCCGAAAGCCCCACTAGTGTCGTCTCCCAATATTTTGCAATATAAGTCGAGACGATTCGGCCACGCGTCAGCAGCGCCGTCAGGGGCGCCACAAAGTAGCCCAGGGCGTAAAGGCCTGTGAAAAAATCGATGGCTGTCATCCTGAGCGAAGCGAAGGATCCCGGCAGTTTTTTGTGGTTCAGCGATTTACGAACAACTGCAGAGATCCTTCGCTGCGCTCAGGATGACACTTCCGGATTTTTTCACAGCTTCTAAGCCGTGGGCTACTCGCTTACGCCCGTCTGCTGACGGGCTGACATATTCAAGGAACTTCTGGGACACGACACTACTTCCGCCCAAACCCCTGAAATCGAAACGAATAGCCGATCCCTATGAAATGATCCACGGCGGCCGACGATAAGCCCACTCCGACGTGGAGGTCAAGCTGGTGCTGTTTTGCGATCTTTAATGCTGTTCCGAAGTGCAGCAGGTTCTGCGGCCCACCACGTTCTGGAAACGTGCCCGCGTACTCGATGAATGCGTCCCAGGGTCCTGTCAATTGCCGATCTAGCAGAAAGGCGGACTGGCCCGTCAGATTTCGCGTGCGTCCCTCGGTGGGCCAGTACAACGAGAACATCCCGTCCGCCGTCCATTTGGCGGAGAGGGCGCGGGACCACGGCACCTGCAACCCAGGATCGTACCCGCCGCTGGACACCGTGTGGGCGCCGGTCGGAAAGCTAAGAAACACGATGGCGGATACATCGAAGCCACCCCGCGTGGGGCCAAGCTGTTCTTTTACTCCGAAGGCGAAGTCGCCGAATCCCGAACCAAGGCTGCGCATCGTGTTCACGTTGTAGTCGTAGTCCGGCATCGTGAAACGCAGCTCAGTTCTCTTGGCAACACCAATGCGCACTAAGGTCTCCGGGCCGTCAACCACGCTCTGTCCCTGGCTGCTGGTTTCGAGAAAGCCATTCTCCGCCTGAAAGCTGCCAGCCGGAACAACCACGCTGGAGTTCGTAACTGCCGGGCGATCCGTAGCGATAGGTCCCGGAGCAGCAGGGGTTGGAGGCTGATCTTGGCCATGCAGGGGCAGCATCCCGGCAAAAATAAAGACCATGAGCGCGGGGGACAGCGGCTGTCCGCCTTTGTTCGAGCGATTCATTATTGGACTCAGGGACCGGGCCAGTATATCACTATCGCACACCCCACGCGATCAGCGATAACTGCACCGCTTGTCCTACCCACAACGTGCTTGAAAACGGTACTGCTTCTGAGCTATCTTCCGGTTTTGGCTCTCGGTTCCGCCCTTGAGCGATTGCTTTTCGGAATACAAAAAAGTCGGAATTTCACGTCGATGCTCGCCCCACGTCCTACCAAGCTCCGTTCGCAACGAGACGTTAACCTGTGGCGGATCCCACTGCAGCTCTCGCTCGCCGCAGTCGCGCTGTTCGCGATCACCCTGACTCCTGACATTCTCGATAAGTACGGCTACATTCACATCCCGTCGTGGTTGACGATGGGCAGCATCGATGACGCGCGCGCGATCCTGTCAGCGATGATGGGCGCGGTCGCAACCGTGCTCGCGCTGATTTTCTCAGTTGCGCTTCTCGTGCTGTCGATGGTCTCGACGCTGTTTGGCCCGCGCCTGCTCTACCGGTTCCTGCAGGACTGGGTTACCCAGGTCACGATCGGACTGTTCATGGGCACGTTCGTGTACATCTGCCTCGTCTTCCTCGTCACGCATCAGGATCCGGCGTCGTCGTTCATACCGCAGATCTCGCTGATCACGAGCTGGGTGCTCGTCGTGCTCAGCTTCGGATTCCTCGTCTATTACAGCCATCGGGTTGCTAGTTCGATCCAAAACCCCGACATGATCGGCGCGATCGTCGACGATTTGTATGTCGCGGCCGGCGGCGCGCACGTGGCCGGTCCTGGCGAGGGCACCGGCCCGCTGCCCGACGACGAGGCGGTTCTGCGCCAGGCTGAGACTGGGGCGATTGTATCGTGCGCGAAGAGTGGATACCTGCAACATGTCGATCACGGCGCGCTGGTCGCGGCCGCGCGCGTGGCGGACGCACTGATCGTGCTGAGGTTCCGACCGGGCCAGTTCGTGCTCCGCGGCGAACCGCTCGCCTCAATCGTCCCCGCGAGCAACGTTGGCACGCTTGAGGCCGCGATTGATCGTGGGATTCACATCGGTCGCCACCGCACGCTCACCCAAGATAGCGAGTTCGGCATCGCCCAGGTCGTTGAGATCGCGATCCGCGCGCTGTCGCCCGCGGTCAACGATACGTACACCGGCGTGGCGTGCGTGGACTGGCTCGCCGACGCGCTGCTCACGTTGGCTGAGCGGCCTCCGCTGGAAGGGAACTGGTACGACGCCGGCGGCCAACTCCGGGTGTGGATGCCACCGGTGCGGCTTGAGCGCCTCGCCAAGCTCGCGTTCGATCAGATCCGTCAGGCCTCCGCAACGACGCCCGCCGTGCTGATCCGTCAGCTCGAGGCGATCCGCCGGCTGGCGCCGCGACTTCCGAACGCCTGCCGTCAAGTGCTGTCGGATCAGGCGGACGCGATCCAGGAAACCGCGAGCGCGATGGTCACGCTTGATCGCCGCGACCTCGATGCGGCTTGGCGCCGGGCACACTCCGCGCTCGAAGCGCTGCCCCGGCCCGCGAGCGACGAGCCGGAACCCGCCCGCCGTGTTCCCCCTCCCCCACGACCTGGCAGCGATAACCAATCCGCCTGATGGTCGACCGGTTTGGACGCAGCGGGGCGATCAGTCTGTGCTTGTGCACGACCTGACCTTCTCTTGGGCGTTCAAGCTTCCACGGAGCGACGCACGGCAAAGCAGGTTGTGGACGATCCGAACTCGTTGTTTTGTCGGCAACTTGGCTGGCATGTTGACCTGTGTGGTTGGGAAGACACCTTGCCTGGCGCGGGCAGGCCTCAGAAGCTCATCAACAGAATGGCGCCGTTTGTTAATTCTTATTACCGTTGACCCGGCCGGATTCGACTCTGCGCCAGATCCAATAAGCCAGCACGCCGGTGGCGACGATGGCGCAGGCCGCGAAGGAAGGCCCGGGCTGCGTGGCGAAGGCGTTCACCACGAACCACACCGATACTGCCACGAAAAGCAGCGGCGTAGCGGGATAGCCCCACATCCGGTAAGGCCGGTCGGCATGGGGCAGCTTGCGGCGCAGGATAAAGACCGCGCCGACGCTCATGGTGTAGAAAATCCAGGCGGCGACGATCGAGTAGGAGTAGAGCGTCTCGTAGGAGCCCGTAAGCAGGAGGATGCCCGTCCAGATTCCGCCCCACAGTATCCCGGAGGCGGGCGTTTCGAAGCGCGGGTGAACCTCTCCGAAGCGGGCAAAGAACAATCCGTCACGCGCCTGGGCGAAAGGCAGGCGCGCGGCAGTGAGCACGCAGCCGTTCACTGCGCCTACAATCGAGAGCAGCACGGTGGCGGACACGAACCGGCCGCCGATCGAGCCCATGGTTCGCATGGCCACGTCCGCGCCCACACGTTCCGTCATCGCGATTTCGGGGATCGACAGCACTTTCAGGTAGCCCAGATTGACAAGTACATACAAAGCCGCCACGATCCCCATGCCGATGACCAGTGAACGCAGCAGGTTGCGCTGCGGATTTCTCACTTCGCCGGCTACAAAGCTCACATAGGCCCACCCGTTGTAGGCCATCAGGCAAGCTACCATCGCCGTTCCGAATTGCGCCAAAGACACTGAAGCCGCACTGGAGGGAGCGACCGCGGGAGCGTGGTGCGGGCTTAAGAATGCGGCCCCGATCAGCACCAGCAGCGCTCCAATCTTAAGGTAAGTGAAAGTGCGCTGCACCCAGGCGCCCTCCTTGACGCCCACGTAATTGACCGCCGAAAGGGCCGCGATCAGCGCCAGCGATAACACTTTGCTCATGGCAGGCGTCAGGGGAATGAAGTACCGCGCATAGATTGAGAATGTGACCGCCAGCCAGGCGCTTCCGCCCGACAAGACGGCCAGCATGAATGTCCAACCGGAGACGAAGGCCCACATCGGCCCGTAAGCTTCACGCAGGTACACGTATTGACCGCCGGTCGAGGGCATCATCGCCCCAAGCTCGGCATAGGCCAGCGCCCCGAAAAAAGAGAGCACGCCGGCAATCACCCAGGCTGAAATGATCGCGAACGCAGACGGCAGGTTCCTGGCGATCAGGTTGGGCAGCACGAAAATTCCGGACCCAATCACAATGCCGATGACGATCGCAGTGGCATCCATCACCCCGAGGCTGCGGGGCAAATCGTGTGTACGGTCAGACTTCTGCTCCGGCATCATCACTCCATGCTTATCCGAACTGCTCATTGGCGCAAAGCTCGCATCTGTGTCTGTCTTAAGCCCCAAAGGGGCGATCTATCACAGCCCAGGCCAACGGCCTGGGTCAACGTCGCGCCTTCAATCTCGAAGCCCTGTAGGGGCGAAATACACCCCCGGCGCAGGGGTTCGCGATGCTTGGCGCCGAAGGCGAGATGGACGTGCAGTTGGGACAAAGATTGCGGCATGGGAACTACCCTATTCCGCCCTTTCAGGGCTGACCAATCCAAACGAACCGACATCGCCGACCCAGGCCGCTGGCCTGGGATTCGTTAGAGCGCCCCTTTGGGGCTCAGCAGCCGACCTGAGTTCGACTGTCTCGACGGCGAAGCGACACGATAAGGGAGTCAGGTCGAAAAGGCCTCGCCGGAAATGTAGCAACTCCAGCCCCCTCCTCCTTCGGAAGAGGGGAATCATTTTCGTGACAGCGAGGCGTCTGGCTCTGCTCCGGCGAATCGACAAACTAACGTCAGGGCGAGATTCCTCGCTTCGCTCGGAATGACAGCCTGGGGTGCAGGAGCGAAGAATATCGGCAATAGCAATCTCACCACCCATTTTTCGCCTCCTCGTGATCTTAGCAGCGTCTGTCCCGGCGAATCGGGCCGCTATGAATCGGAGTATAATTGCACTCATGTTACGGCGCAATCTTCTGAGCGGTTTTGTGGCTGCGGGGACCCTGTCGAGCCTGCCTGGGTCCGAGCAGCAGCCGGCGGCGGCGGGCGGGGTTGTTCTGGAACGCCCTCTCGCTGGTCAACCCCACAAAGGCAAGGTGCTGCTGGCGCTCCAAGCCCATTCCGATGACATCGCGCTCGAGGCCTCGGGCACGGTAGCCAAGCTCATCGAAGAGGGTTACACGGGCTACCTGGTCCGCGCCACCAACGATGACATGGGTGACTCGCCTGGGCTAGGAACAGCGGGAACGATCGGCGAGAATGTGCTCGGCAACGAGCGCGACACCGCCCGGATCGCGGAGATCTTGGGTTGCCGTCGCCACTTCGACCTCAACTACAGTAACCACCGCATGGCCGATGTATCGCTCAATGAATTGATCTGCCGGCTCATCCTGATCATCCGCCTGGTCAAGGCCGATACCGTTGTTTGCTGGGATCCCTGGGCGCACGATGAGGAGAACCCCGACCACTACACTCTGGCCAAGGCCGTGGAAGCGGCGTGCTGGATGGCCGGCCGGGCGCACGACTACCCGGAGCAGTTCGCAGCCGGACTCGAGCCAAAAGAAGTTCAGGACAAATACTATTTCGCGCGGCGCCCGGAGATCACGCGCGTGGTGGACATCAGCAAGCAGATTGATAAGAAGGTGGAAGTGAATCGGGCGAACGTGGCGAAAGGTCCAGGCGGGCACCTCGGATCGCGCTTGAGGGCGGAATTGGCGAAGCGCAATCAGCGTTTGCCCCTTTTGGGTGACGACGATGCCACTGCAGACCGTAATTATATCCGGGAATTCGTCATGACGAGCAGCCGCGAACTGGGCAAGCAATACGGGGTCGAATACGCCGAAGCGTTCCACTACATCGCACCCGGCGCCGCCGGCGCGGATCGCGATCCTCGAGTAGAGACCTACGTCCGCGAGCACGCCGTGTCACTAAAGTAGTACTCCAATTACCGTCCACGTCCTTAAACTCCGCATCCGGGGACACCCGGCGCGACAGAAGCGTCCTTCGTCACTGTGCATGAAGTGCTTCGGCCACCTGCAGGCGCCGAACATTGGACTATCAAGGGACTCGCTGATCTACCGCCAGAGCCAACGTTTGGATTTCGGGGACCGCCCAGAAAGAAAACTCACAACGAGTGATCCTTGCATCGTGTATGGACAATCGAAGAAGTGCTAGGTAAAATCGTGCAGTGATCAATGAGATATCTCCTACCAGCACTCACCACTGACTACGGCGTGCTTTACAACACGGATTGCTTCGATCTGTTCAAGGCACTAAAGAGCGCCTCGATAGATTGCATTTTCGCCGATCCACCATTTAACCTCGGAAAGGATTATGGGAACGGCTCAGTAAAGGACGATCTCGGAAGGAATGAGTATTTAGAATTGTGCTTTTCGTGGATCGATCAGTTCGTCCGCCTGATAAAGCCAGGAGGAGCAGTTTTCATTTATATCCTTCCGCAGTGGGGATACCATCTGGCTGGACATCTGGAAGAACGGAAGATGACCTTCCGGCATTGGATTGCCTTGTCCATGAAGGGAACGTTTCCAAGGGGAAACAAGCTCTATCCTGCGCATTATGCTTTGCTCTATTTCACGAAAGGCGTTCCTAAGACTTTCAATCGGCTTCGCCTTCCAATTCCGAAGTGTCGCCATTGCGGAAAAGACATCAAAGACTACGGAGGGCATCGCAAGTATCTCAATCCAGCCGGTCTGAACCTTACCGACTTTTGGGACGATACAGCACCAGCGCGACACAAGAAGTTTAAGTCGCGCTGGCACGTAAATGAGCTTAAACCTATGATTCCATCGCGCTGTATAGAAATCTCTACCAATCCAGGAGAGGTTGTCTTGGACAGTTTTGGCGGTGGTGGTTCCACATACGAGGCAGCGCAACGGCTCGGCCGGTATTGGATCGGCTCAGAAATCGGAGATTGTTCCATAATCACCGAGAGACTCAGCAGAAACTTCACTGGCCTGAATGGGAGTCTGCCAGATCAACTCTCTCGCGTATTTGCCTTACCTAATCCAACCTTCTCAATACCTCTGATACAATGCCCAAAATCACCGAAGAAAAGCAGTATAACGGAGCCGAAGAACGCATCAAGCGACTTGGTCTTGACCCCCTAGTTAACGAGGTCAGGTCAGTTGTGACTGGGTTCTCGCTGCTGGTGAAAGAGGCCAGAGATGCGAACGGCGGAGCCGCAGTCAGAAAGCTAGTGGACGTACAATTTGAGCAATCTGGAGGGTGGGCAAAGAAGCAGACGGGGGACGTGGACTGGATAAAATGCAAGACTATCAACGGTACAAGGGTTTGTGTTGGAGTGGAGGTTCAGTTCTCCGCAAGAAGTGACCTAATTGTTATCGACCTGATCCACCTTCGCAAAGCTCTAGTTCGTGGTCTCATAGACGTTGGAATACTTGTCGTTCCAAGCGACAAGTTGGGAATTTTCTTGACGGATCGAGGACCAAAGATGGCCGATGCAAAACGGCACGTAGTCGAGGCAAAAGTTGAAGACCTTCCGTTAATCCTGATGGCCGTCGAGCATGACGGTCCAGGACCAGCTTTAGCTAAGCAGTTCAAGAGAACGGTCGCCAAGAGAATTAAGCAGCCAAATAGAAAAGACCAAAATTCAAACTGAGGCAGTTCTGGCGGCGCATCGGCTCGGCGATTACATAGTGAGGACAGCGCGGAACCGAGCCTTGCCCTCCGCAACGCGCTCGTAGCCCTTCGGTGCTTCTGCCAATGGGTATGTCTCGACGATCGTTTTCACTTTTCCCTGCGCTACGAAATCCAGAGCTTCGTAGAGATATTCAGGGCCGTTTTGCTGGCTGCCGATTACTCGAATGCGCTTCCCGATGAGGTCCATCAGTGAGACTGAAATCGGCTCGGCGTCAGCGCCCATAGTGACGAGCCGGCCGTCCGGCCGCAGCCCCTGAATACTATCCACCATTGACTTCGTTGAATTGGAAGTGCTGAGGATCACATCGGCGCCTCCCGCTGCGGCGAGGCTCTTCCCGTCGCGAACAATTTCATCTGCGCCGAGATCGCGGATCATCTTGTCTTTATCGGGAGAGTGGGAAATGGCGATCGTCTCGAAGCCGGCTGCCTTCGCGTATTGCACCGCCAGATGTCCAAGGCCGCCGATCCCGAGCACGGCCACACGCTCATGCGGCTGCGGATCGGCCCAGCGAAGCCCGCTATAGACCGTGTAACCGGCGCAAAAGATCGGGGCCGCTTGGTCGTAGGAGACCTTGTCAGGAACCAGATACGTTGCGTCGGCATTCATCAGCATGTACTCAGCGTGTCCGCCTTGTGCATGAATTCCTACGGCCTTCATCTCGGGACAGAACATTCTGCGGCCCCGCTGGCACCATTCGCAGCGCCCGCAGGTGGATTGAATCCAGGCGGTGCCCACGCGGTCACCCACCTTCCGCGTCGTGACGTCGGGAGCCACGCTAACGATCTCGCCGACCGGTTCGTGGCCTAAGATACGGGGAAACGGTCCGGGGATATGCCCTAGGGTTTCATGTACGTCGGTGTAGCAGATGCCGCTTGCATGCATTTTCACGAGCACCTGACTAGGCCCGGGTTGCGGTTGCGGAACGTCTTTGATCTGCCACGCACTGCTCACGGCGGGAACCACTGCAGCTTTCATAAAACCTCCTCCTGACTGGACTCGACGCGTGTGAATTTGCGGTCGCAAAGGATATTGGATGAAGGCTGCTGAGCGAAAGTTCCCAACAAGTCTCCCCCAAAGAAGTTCGCGAGAGGGCCGTCGATTCAGCCCCAAAGGGGCGAAATAACGAAGCCCAGGCCATCGGCCTGGGTTTGGATTATCCCCTAATCCTACCCCCAGCCCTGAAGGGGCGAGATAGGAATTCCCGCATGCGCACGGAATCGCCTACGATAAGCCGTAAGTTTGGGATTGAAGAGGATTGTTACGCCCCTTCAGGGCTCGAATATCGATTTGGCTCCCGTTGACCCAGGGCGTTGGCCCTGGGCTTCGTTTGATCGCCCCTTTGGGGCTCACCTGCACACAGTGAACAAGTGGAGAATCCGATTGAAAGGCCGCCGGTGAAGGCAGCCTGCGACTACCTCTCCGCTGCAAGGCCGTGTATGATCGATGGGCTGACCAGAACGTCTTGACCGCTGCTCGTACAAGGACCACACAAATGGGGAATACCTGCGCCAGTGTGCATATCGCATCGAGAGGCAATCTTGACCTTGTCACCAAAGTCATCCTTAGCGCCTACGGCAAGATTGGCTATGAGCGGTTGAAGAACGCGCCGCCTGAAGGCAGCAAGCACGTCATCTTGCGGGCGGGGGCAGGGCAATCCTACGTCTCCGTCTACGACAGCGACAACGCCAAGCTGGACAGCGGCGAGTTGAAGGATCTCGCCCTGGCAGCCTCCAAGGCGTTGAAAACGGTGGCGGTGTTCACCAGCCTCTACGACAGCGATACGTATGAGTTCATTGTTTTCGCGAGCGGCCGGCAGGTCGACCTGCTGATGACGGACGCGGAAAGCTATGTGGGCTCTTTCAAGCGATTGAGCGATAAATCGCGTGCCGCGAAATGGAGCACGCTCTTCGCGCGAACCATCACTACTGAACAGATCGCGCGGGCGTCCACAGGGCACACCGTCTTTGCCGATCATGTCATCGCCGGATTATCGGACCTGATCGGTCTAGCCGATGGTCAGCCGCAGATCAATTATGAAGATTTCGCGGACGGAGGGGAGGAGATAGCCGCCCAGTTCTATTTCCATAGAAAGCCGATGGCGGTGTCCGACGTCCCCGCAGGGGAGCTCCGTCTGGCCGATGCTTTTGATCCCGACGACACCCGGATGCTTTCAGTTTATCCGGCGAGTTGGCCAATTCCTGTTGGCAAAACCGAAAATGTGAGATGGCTGATCTTGAGTCAAAGTGCAGGCTTCAATGGTGGAACGGCAACGATTCGCCTTTCCGGACCCGACGGGCCCGTGTTCTCAAAGGGCGCAATGCGAGGCTTTAAATCCCATAATGGCCAGATCGTCGGCGATTTGGAGACCCGCCCCACGGACAAAGATCATGTGAAGGACTACCACGCATTTCCCCTCACACCCGTGGCATCGGATGCTGCCGGATCGAGGTTGTACAAGGCGGAATATCCCAATTTGAGCATTCCGCCGATGACTTCCGCACGGACGACGCAGATTTTGATCGTCTTAGTACTCTATGAGTTTCAATGCCAGACTCCGGGCGAATGGGAAATCAACGTGTCGCTACAGCCGGGAGCGCAAAGCGAATACCGCCGCGACCTGCCGGCGTTGCGCATCTCGGCGGTCGAGCCGGGCTGGCTTCCGGTGATATCAGGGCTGAACCCGAAAACCATCCTTGAGGAGTCTAATTTCAGCACGGACCCTCGGACCGAACAAAACTATCGGAGTGAACTGAAGGACAAACAATCTCGAATCCTCAACGATCGCCAACTCATCCATCCGGCTATCACTTCCAGCGTGGCGATTCTCAAGGATGATGGGCAAGCCACGCTCGATGCCTGCAAAACCTGGCTTGAGGCATGGCTCGCCCCATTGGCGGAGCAACAGGACGGCGAGGTACGAATTTATGCTGAGAAGAAACTGCCTAAACTCGTATTCAAACCCAGCAAGACGAAAAAGAGCTTGCCCGTAAACGCGTTCCTCGAGGACCCGGCGTGGGGAAAGCTTTTCGATTATGCGAATAACTACCAGAGCGTTCTGGTTGCCTTTTTTCCAAAAGACGGCGAACGCGCAGTGGCCGGGATCGGGTTGCAATACAGCCATGAGGGACACTATTTTCTCGATCAGTTGATGCCCGGACACGAGTATGCCAAGCAAATGGCCAAGACGCTGACGGTCATGCGCGGCCGCCCGTTTGCCGAAGAAGCCTACCGCAGCACCTTGCATGCCTTCCAATGGATCACCAACCATGCCGATTGCTACGAGTGTCTAAAGAGTTCGGCGGGCGACATGGCGCAGCAGATGGACAGGTTTGCCGCGGAAAACGCTCCCTTGCAGGCATGGCATGGTCAGTGCACGTGGGTGCCACTATTTGACCAGGCGGCGCGTGGTCAATTCACGCCTTACGAAAATCTCAGCGCCCTCAACTGGTTTCGAGGCGTGGTCGGCGGCGGCTTGCACCGCAAATTGATGTGCGCCCAATGGTGCAGCAATGTGCTGCGCATGATGACTCCGCAGATGTGGCTATGCCGGAATTTGATGGATCAGGTGAACAGAACCGCGCTCGACGAGGTGGCGCAGGTTACGGAAGCCAACGGCGCTTGTAGAATTGCGCTGCGCTCCGGTCGCGGGCTTGACGAACTGGAACTGGCTCTCTTGCCCATCCTCCCCATCGAAAGCGCCAGGATATCAGTGCGGTGATTGCGGGTTGATGGCTTGCTTCATTCAATCCGAATTCCGAAGTTGCGAGGCTCCGTGGGAAAAGGCCCCTCACCCGGCTCGCTACTCTCGCCACCCTCTCCCCAAGGGAGAGGGCTGAAATCAATCATCGTTGACCGCCCTGCGCCTTGACCATCGCCGAGCATTGACACTAAAAAAAGCTGCGCTTTTCACAGGTTTTTGCTGCCTGCAATTTCGATTGGGGATCTTCGAGTCCGACCAAGCGCTTTCCCTGAGCAACCCGAATGGCCATTGCACTCAGGGGCGGTTGGGCGTACACTCAGGACCAGTCAAGAATCGACACAGGAAGTTCCGGCCAAAGACCCAAATCAAGCGAAGGGAGGCAATAGCCGTGATTAGAGACTTGTCACGAAACCTCAGAGCGAGAAGCATCTTGTCGTATGGTCAGAAGATCGATCCTGTTTCCGGTGATCAAGTGCCTTACGTTAATACCCATAAAGTGCATGTTACCTCCGATGAAATAATGTTGCAGGATAATGGAGGGGCGTCACGACGAGCGGCTCCGGTAGACGTTACCGTTGACGTGAACGTGTCGGGGACCAATGGCCTCGACACCGGCATAAAGTCTCCCAGCACTTGGTACCATATATGGATAATTTCAGAAGTCACCGGAGTTGCGCAGGGTCTCCTGTCCGCTTCAGCGTCACATCCGACGTTGCCGGGAGGTTATACCTACAAGGCATATGTTGGGGCAATATACAATAATAGCAGCGACTATCTCATCTTATATCTTCAGAATGACAGACTGGCCTGGGCAGACAAAACATGTCCTTTGGCCATGACGGCATTTCCAACCACTCCGACAAGCGTTGATTTGTCTGCTTCAGTTCCGTCTACCGCGACATCGGTCATAATAGAGTTATCCGGACTGACGACAATTGGTGGGCATTACATTTCGAATGTCAGTGTGGGCCCAACTTCAATCGGCCCCTGGCATAATCGGTGGATGATGGTAGCAGGAACGCCAGTGGGTGCCGGCAGCATCGATCATGTGCAGTTCATAACACAAAACGAGATATTTCTGGATTCTTCGCAGAAGATTTTTGCGTATGTTCAGTCGGCGGATGACAGGCTAGAGATAAACGTGTTGGGTTGGAGGTATTGAATAAGGTCAGAATGTCGTACGTATTGACGGTGGCGCCTGTCTGTCCGTCGCGTTAGGGTTAGGTTCTCGCCGTTAGCCTTGTTTGCCTTGCCTATTTGAACGGTTTTCGCGGCGGCGCAGAACAAAGCTCTGCGGTCTTGAGGCATCACGACTCAGTGAAACGCAGAGCTTTGCTCTGCGCCCGCGACGGTGCTGTTGTGCTTTAGCCTTTCAGAATCGATTTGGGAACAAATCCACCGGCGCCGGTGTCAATAGTGTTGAAGAAGGCAAGCGCGGTATTGAAGTCGGAGCCGGGGAGTGGTATGGTATGGGCGTGATGGACACCGCGCGCACCGTCGGCATAGCGCTTGATCGGGGCGTTCCCGCAGCCATTGAAGAGGCGCCCTTGGTTGCGGAACTGCAAGCGGGTTCCGAGGCGGCCTTCTCTTACCTGCTGGGAGTCTACCAGAACCCGGTTTTCAACCTCATCTCTCGCATTCTCGACAATCCTGCGGAGGCGCCGGACGTTCTGCAGGACGTGTTCATCAAGGTCTTCAAGGGGATAAGGCAATTCCACGGCGACAGCAGTTTGAAGACCTGGATTTACCGGATCGCGATTCATGAGGCTTCGAATCACCGGCGCGGGTGGATGCGGCGGCACTGGCACGAGCCCCTATCCATAGACGACACGTGCGCAGAAGGGGCTTTATCGGTGGCGGAAGTCACGGCCAGTGGCGAGACTCCCTATCGACTTCTCGAGCAGGCGGAGCGGCAGGAGATTCTGCGGCGCGCCCTCTCGAGCCTGGCTCCGCCGTATCGCACGGTGGTGGTTCTGCGGGAAATTGAAGGGCTAGCTTACGAAGAGATTGCGCATATGACGGGGATGGCGGAGGGAACGGTGAAATCCCGATTGATGCGGGGCCGGGAACTGCTCCGCCGGAAACTCATGGGTTGTTTAGGTAAAACCGATGTTTGAAGGATGCGTTGAAATTCGAAATCATTACTCGGATTACCTGGATGGTTCTTGTGATCCCCTGGCGAGGAAGTCGATTCGCTTTCATTTGAGCTACTGCGCGTCGTGCCGGCAGGAACTCGAGGGGTGGGAGACCATGCAGGCGGACCTGCGCGGCATGAGGCGTCTGCAAGTGCCTCCTGAGCTGGCCTTGCGGCTGCGTGTCGAAGTGTCGCGGGAGGCGCATCGAAAGTGGCTCGGCTGGCTGCGGGTGTGGCTGGATAATGTCCTTCAGCCGGTGCTTTTGCCGGCCTCGGGCGGTGTACTGGCGGCGGTGGCTTGCTTCTGCCTGATTATGGGCTCGCTGGTCGTGCCGGTCAGCAACACCCCGGACGTGCCTCTGGGCTCTCCGACGCCCCCCGCGGTTCTCGTGCTGGCGCCAATTGACTTCAACACTCCCGATGCGGCCGTGATCGTAGTGGTGCCGGTGGACGCCGTCGGCCGGCCGATGCGCTATCGTGTGCTGTCGGGCGCCACTTCACCGGAGCTGTTGCGGCAACTGGACCGGGTGATCTATTTCAGTAACTTCCAGCCCGCGACGTGGTACGGCCGGCCCACGGATGGACAATTTGTTTTGTCCCTCCGCAGGATCACCGTCCGAGGCTAGTCTTTTGGGTTGCATGCATCTTGGAGGCGCTTCCTACCATTTTGGCGTGTCCCGGTTCCTATCGAGGCGGCCCTAGCGGCCGCTCCGGGCAACTACTGCCCCGGCGGCGCACGCACCGGGGCCGCAGTCACTTCCGCCCATCTTCATTCCTGGTCCGGATTTCTCACCACGGCGGAGAAGGGCGGGACTTCAGCCCCGCCGTTACGAGGCCGGCTCATTGTCCCTCTCCCTCGCCTCCCGCACAGCTTGCGGTCGCCGGCTGTGCGGGAGGCGAGGCGAAACGAGGAGAGGCTCCCACAATTGCGGCGGGGCTTCAGCCCAATACTGTTCACTTAAGTAAATACGCGGTATACTGCTCTCATTCAAATGAGAGGAGGACCGCAGATGGCTCTTACGATCGCAAAACTTCCCGAAGGTACACGCTTG
>JBEKLY010000147.1:0-18909 GCA_050010015.1 Terriglobia bacterium | reverse complement strand
GGCAATCGCCGCCCGACGGCTCTCCCAGTAATCCTCAAACCGCCATTGAGATAAGCACAGCGCAGGGCCAGGATGGCGTTGGCTCCCCGCACGGTCCAGAACATTCCCGAACGTTTCAGGCGAGAAGCGACCACGGTTTTGCATCCGGCCTCGATGACGCCCGAGCCCACAAAGAGGTGTTGGCGGCGGAACTTGGGGTAGCGCATGCGCTCGGCGTTCCTTTCGAAATAATCTGCTTCCGTGCGGATCTTCTCCGCGATGGCGGGATGGCGGGAGGGGAGGGCTCGGAGCATGCCCACGAGCTTTTCGATTTTCCCCTTGTCCAATAGGCGCTTCTGGTGGAGTTTCATCCAGCCCCTCTGCTTTCCCTCGTCGTTCGGATACAACCTGCGCGCCAACTCCCATAGATGCTGGCGAGCGTGACAAAGGTCGACAATGTGAATGGCGCTGGGAAAGTGCAGGGCGGCGAGATTCCAAATCCATTCCGCCCCGTCGCCCATCACCACCCGGAGGAGGGCGCGGCTCCAGCCCCGTTTCCCGGCTTCCTGATCAAGGCGTCGGCCGAACTCCTCGGCGGTTTCGATGGCGCCGGTATAGGTGGTGGAATCGGGAGCGCGGATCGGGTAGCCCTCCGGATCCCACGTGGTTTGGGTGAAGACGCACCCCAACTTGACTTCCCGCGTATGCGCTGGTTGGCCCTCGGTTTTGCCCTGCCGACCCACCGTCTCTTTCTTTACAACCGGCACTCCCGTCCCATCCATTTGCACGTACAGGATGGGAATCGGTTCCCCCGCGACGACGGGAAGGTCCAACGGCAGCGCTTTCGGGATTTTCCCTTGCTCGCGCTGAGCGATATCGGCGCCAATCACCTCCGCTGTACGCTCCACCGATTTGGCGGTCACCTCCAAGCCGGCCAGAACTTTCATCTGTTCCCGCCCGTGATCGAAGGGGGCCTCCTGGCCCACTAGGGCCTGCATGCGGCGCACTCCCGGAGAGAATTCCGTGTTCTCGATGTCCAGTTCCACATCGGCGGGAAATTGACCGGTGTGACAGTTCGGGCACCCATAGTAGGGGCGGGAGACTTTCACCAAGCCCACGGCGGTCAGCACAGGCTTGGTACGCAACTCCCGGTAGTGAGCCTTTTGGCCACAGCGACAAGGAAGAGTGCGCCGGTCGGCGGGAGGAGCGGGGAAACGCAGGAGTTCGGTCAGGGCGGTGGCTCCGGCCCGATGCAAGGCCGAGCGCATGGCCATCTCCACCGCCTCCAGGTCGATCCGTCCGTTCTGGCGCTGATCGCGGAAGATCACCAGCAGCAGGCGCTCTACTTCTTGCGCGACTTCATGATGGATCGCATCCGCCGTTTTTTTTCCGCCGGCGAGAGATTGCCTTCCTCCTCCACGGGCCGCTGCTGGCAGATGGCTTCATTCACCTCCACCAGGTGGGCACTCAATTGTTGAAACTTCCGAAACTCCGCCACCTCGTGCTGCGCCTTGCGCAAAGCCGCCGGACTGGAAAGCGTCTCCGCCACCGTCTTGCCTTTGACCTTGCGCGTCAGACGGAAGTGGGGCCCATGACCGGGGTCGCCGGGCTGGGCGCAATGACAGTTGGACTTACTACAGCGTCCCATGACCTCGACGATAGAGCCGGGACGCAAATCGCCTAAATGAGTTATCGCAAGCAGAACCTCGGAACGGTCTTTCTCCAGAGCCGGGAGTGATGCAGGCATGGTGGACCTCCTTGTCTCAGTGTATCACATACACAAAGACAAGAGCCACAATAAAGGCGAGCATGAAGATCCCCCTTCCTATGTCGCGCACCCGTCTCAATTCGATGGATAGACGGTTCTGTCCTTTTGTTGCTATACTGCCCGACAACTGGCTATTCAGGGCAGCTACTCTGTGGAGGTGACTCATGACCGGACCTTCAATCAGGCGGAGCGGGCAGACGCTCGCCATCCCGTGTCTCTTCTTTCTGCTGTGTCCAGCTCTCTGGGCGCAGCTTTACACGGGCACGGTAACAGGGTTGGTAGCCGACCCTACCGGCGCCGTAGTTCCGGGCGCACAGGTCCACCTGGTGGATGAACTAAAGGGCTTCGTTTACACGTCCACCACTGACGCCGCGGGGAACTACCTTTTCCGCAGTGTTCCTCCCGGGAATTATAGAGTTGAAGTGCAAGCTGTGGGCTTCAACACCGAAACTCGGGGTGGCATCGTGCTGGAAGTCAACCACAACGTGACGGTGAACATTTCACTTCAGGTAGGGGCAACGAATCAGTCGGTCGATGTCACGGGACAAGCGCCCGTGCTAGACGCTCAGGACGCCGTGACCGGCCAGGTGGTGGATCGCACATTCATAAACGACCTGCCTCTCATCGGCCGCTCGATTTCGAACTTGGCGATGCTCACTCCGGGCGTCACGGAAGCGGATACCTCTTGTCCGGCCGACGTCACGGGCGCCGGCGCCCCGGGCGGCAACTGCCCGGGAAATAACTACGTTTCCGATGGCAGCCGCAATGCCACCTCTGACTTTATGATTGATGGCGTATCGACGTCCTTTCTTTTTCACAGTGTTCTCTGGACCACCTACGTCCCCTCGGTTGATTCGGTGGAAGAATTTGCCATCCAACAATCGAACTTCAGCGCGGAATATGGCTTCACCGGCTCAACGGTTACCAACATCGTGACGCGCACGGGCACCAATCAATTCCACGGCAGCGCTTACGATTTCTTGCGCAACCGGGCGCTGGATGCCAACAACTTCTTCAGCAATGAGGCCGGCATTCCCGTTCCCGGCCTGCGTTTGAACAACTTTGGAGCCACGGTCGGCGGACCTATCCGGCGGGATAAAACGTTCTTCTTCTTCGACTACGACGGCACGCGGGAGACGACTCTGTTTACCACGAACGCCGGCGTGCCCGACGCCGCGGAGCGCACGGGAGACTTCAGTGAACTGTGCGCCCGAGCCGGCGGGACGTTTGGTTCCAACGGTATGTGCTCGGCCACTGGGGGACAATTATGGGATCCTTACACTGGGGTCTACAACGCGGCTCTGGGTGGTCCGGTGCGGTCCGGCTTTATTCCTTTCAACAACCTCGCAACTTACCAGAGTCCCGGAAACCCCAACCTTGCCGGCACCGGCTATCAACTTGCGGCACGGCCTGGGAACCTGATCGATCCCATTGCATCCAAATATCTGGGGACGCAATTCATCCCGCTGCCCAATTACAATGTCGGAACCTCTGCCTACAATCCCTACACGAATTGGGAGGGATCCCCAGTCGAGGTTACTCGCAACGATCAGTACGACATCAAAATCGATCACCGCTTCAGCGAACGCGATTTGTTGAGCGTGAAGTACTCGCGAGACAGGAACGACCAGCCTCCATTCCCCTGCTACAGTAAAAGCGATCCTGCCGACCCCTGCATCGCGGGGACCTACGTCGCGAGCGCCCATCTCGTGGCCATCAATTATAGCCACTCATTTACGCCTGCGCTTCTCTTGACGACGTCCTATGGCCTCACGCGAGGGTTTTTCACGCAGGGTGGGCCTGAGAGCGAGCCGCAGTTCAAGGGCATTTCCGCGTCGGCAACCCTCGGCATGCCCCAATATATGGATCGGTCCGGCATTTACTGGATGCCCTCGGTCAACTTCGGGGGATACTCCACGACGGTCACCGAGTACGGCGGCTCGTCGGGCCAAGTTGGCACCTTTGGATATTGCTGTGCGGTCGACGGCAGCGAGGCTCACACTGCGGTGGCCGCGCTCGCTTGGGTCAAAGGTAAACACAGCCTGAAGTTTGGCTTTGACGGCCTGGTACATCGTTTCAACTACACCCTCCCCGGTTTTCCCGCCGGAGATTTCAATTATGATTTCACCAGTACGTCCCAGTACCCATTTTCAGGCGGAGGCGATGCCATTGCGAGTTTCCTCACCGGTGTGGGCAGCCCGCAAGAGTCCGGCGGAATGGGCAATTATGACATCCCGGCCTACAGCTCCACGCAGAGCTTTCAGTTCGCGCAGTTCATCCAGGACAACTGGAAGGTCAGTCCGAAACTCACCCTGAACATCGGTTTCCGTAACGAGATTAACACCCCCCAGACCGAGCGCCACAACCGTATGAGCAAGCTCGATCTCCACGTGGTGTCGCCGCTCGATGTTCCCAGCCTGGGCACGCTCTACGGTGGCGAGGTATTTATGGGTCCCGGCGATCGCAGCAACTACCTGCCCAACTACAAAAACGTGGGGCCCCGCATCGGCTTCGCCTATCGTCCCCTTAACGACCTCGTGGTCCGAGGGGGATACGGGATCTATTACGTGATCGGCAATACCGGCGCGACAGCTCCGGTTTTTCCCGGATTCGACGGCTACAACGAAGTGACTCCATGGCTCACCAGCTATCACAACGATCACGCCACGCCTTGGGGGAGATTTAGCGATCCGTTTCCGATTGTGGGGCCAAATTATCCGGTTGGGAACACTCTCGGGCTACTGAATCAGGTCGGCTTCGGAGCCAATGCGCCGATCCCCTCCATCGATTCCAGGACGCCTTATGAACAGACTTGGACTCTGGGCATTCAGAAACAGTTGCCTTCCAGCACGCTCCTGGACATCTCTTACCTCGGAAAGAAGGGCACGCATCTTCTCTCCAGTGTTTACTTCAACTATGACACCCTCGGCCCGGAAGTGGAACAATACAACTCCACGCAAATTGGCAACCTCCTGACGTATGTTCCCAATCCGTTCTACGGGATCATCACCAATGGGACCAGCGGGCTTTCGGGTTCGACGGTGCCAGCCTTCCAACTCCAGTTGCCGCACCCGCAGTTCACGTCTGTCGATGGCGACGCCGCGCCGTGGGCCAACTCCATCTACAATGCCTTGCAAGTGAGACTGGAGAAGCGCTTCTCCCACGGGCTCCAATTCTTGGTGACTTACACCTGGTCGAAGTCTATCGACGATTCTTCCGGGTCGGGGGGTAATACGTTCCTGGGCGGTATTTCGAGCCTTCAGGACCCGAACCGATATGAGCTGGAACGGAGTGTCTCGAGTTTCGACCTTCCGCACCTGCTCCAGTTCAGCTACGTCTTCCAATTACCAATCGGCCGGGGGAAGGCTTTAGCCGGCAAGTCCGATTCAGTGGTCAATGCCTTCATCGGCGGCTGGTACACTGCGGGGAGCTGGCGGTTTAACGACGGCCGGCCCATCGTCTTGGGGCTTCAAGGTGGTCAGAGTCTACCGACTTATGGGGGCCAACGCCCAGACTTGATCGGCACTTTGACTTGCACCAGTGGTTCCTGGGCGACTCGATTGAACGATTACTTTTCTAACCCGCAAGTCGTGGTCACTCCACCTCCATTTGCCATCGGCGACGCACCACGCACCACCACAAGCTGCCGACTGCCCGGAGAGTCGAACGCAAACCTCTCCCTCTATAAGCAGTTCTCTCTAGCTTCGTTACGCGAGGGAGCGCGCATCGAGTTCCGTCTCGAAACGTACAACGCGTTCAATCATCCGCAATTCCTCGGACCGAATACGACCCTCAATTCCGGGAGTTTCGGGGTGATCACGGGGCAGGCGAATCAACCCCGCCAGGCTCAGGCGGTGTTAAAAGTGTACTGGTAACGTTGGAAGACTCGTAGTCAGTCAGGTAGCCCTCTGGCCGGGGGAGAGTGCTACCGATTTCCTTTCGTCGTGCGGCCCTCCGCGTCCTCCTGGGCGGCTCGTGTTGCCATTCTCAATGGCGTCCTGCCCTCGTTGTCTTTTGCGTTGACATCGGCTCCGTCCGTACGTAGCGTACTCGGTTCGGAAAGTGCCGGTGGGCGCCCCACCCAATTCTGCGGGGGACGATCACCGTTATCACTACGCACGTTGGAACGGAAAGCAGTGGGTCGATCAAGAGATCGCCTACGCGGGGAGTTGCCTCTATTCCAGGGAGTTGGACCACATCACTTGTGCTGGAGGCGGGCGTCCATGGATCAGCCCAAAACGCACGAGGTGACAAGGCTTTTCCACGCCTGAGCTAGGGTACGCCGGACGCAACAAGCCGAACCAATCCGCATCGAGATCAGAGTCTACGCATTCGGCACCGATCACCAATGCGCTTCTGGCCGGCAGCGGAAAGTCGGCTTTGAGTATCTCCGTGCTCCACATTGGTGGAGATGTAGACGGCGTCAGGATCACCGGGGTCTAAGGTGATGTTGCCGGTGACGGGGTAGCGGCGACTTGCCCTTCTACATTGGCGGAGGACGCCGGCGCGAGCACATTACTCGCCACGAGTCGTCTTATCAGTAAAGTTCGTAGTAAAACCCACTTTACCGACCAGCAAGCCAACGGAACAATCCTGCCGCCGGCCGCGTATCTAAACCCAGGGATGGGAATCCTCGTGCAAGAACTTTTTCAAGATTGGCTCTCTGTCTGGAAACAAAACTCGCAGCCGCTTCCGGCTCTCGACAGCGCCTTCACCCCCGACGAGCAAGCCACCCGCGAAGCTCACCTCGGCCGCTTTTTGCAGTCGGTAGAAAAGGAGTTGCGTGATAGGCCCAGTACCGGATCAGAACGCCGCGCCGCCCAACACCGCATCACTTTTGCTTTCACCTGTTTTGCGAAAACTTGCCTGGACCTTGGTGATCGCCATCTCGAACTCCTGCTGGACCATGGATTCTCGGGTGTTGCAACGCAACTTGCCCGGGAAGCACGCCATCTGGATCGCGCCATAAGCGCCGCGGACATTTTTCAGGCTTGCCGAAACGCGTGGACCGCGTGTGCTCTGCAAGCTCTTATGGGACATCCGATGCGCCTCACGCCGTCGATCTTCGCTTACAGCATGCTCTACCCATATACCGACAATTATCTCGACGACCCGTCGACCTCTCTGGCGGCCAAGCTCGCGTTCAGTGGCCGCTTTCGCCAGCGCCTCGAAGGACACTCGATCCCCGCGCTCAATGAGCAGGAAGTCACCATTTGGCGCCTTGTCGAGATTATTGAGCAGGAGTATCCCCGCAATGCCTGGCCGGAAGTCTATGCAAGCCTGCTGGCGATTCACGAGGCGCAAGAGAACAGCGTTCGCATGCTGCGTTTCGACTCTTCGCCGGAGAATGTCGACATTCTCAGACTGAGTTTTGAAAAGGGGGGCACATCCGTGGCGGCGGACGCCTGCTTGGTTGCAGGCTCGCTGTCACCCGAGGAGGCTCGGGTCGCTTTTGGTTGGGGAGTGCTGTTGCAGCTGGAGGACGACCTACAGGATCTACAGCAGGATCTCCGCGAAGGCAACCGCACGATTTTCACGCAGGCCGTCGTGGACGCGCGTTCTTGTGTGTGGAGCAGCGCTTCACTGGACGAACTCACGACGCGCATGCTGCATTTTGGCGACCGAGTCATGCGGCAGATTGAGCGCATGCCCACGACTCTACCGTCTCGCCGCGGCACAGCCCTCAATCACAGACCTTTGAAAGAGATGATCCGCATGAGTTGTTCACTGCTGCCGGTCTGGTCCGCGGGTGATTCCGCCAGGCACTTTACCGGCGAGTATCTCGCGCACCTGGAATCCCACTCGCCCTTTCGCTTCGCCGCGCTCGCCAAGAGGCGCAAGAAGTTGGCGCATTGGACGATCCCCTTGACGCAGATGTTCGAGTCGTTCCTTGAAGAGGAAGAGGACGTCGCGGCACCTCTCCTTCTCGCAAACTTTTTGCTGCCGCGTGCGGCCTTACCGTGAATTCTGGATTGGTGTTATGTGACAGATACGCTGGCACCTATCGGCCTCGTCGACCGGCCCCGCAGTCTTCGAGTCCCACGGCATCGTGCCGGGCGCGTCAATCCGCGAAAACCGGTCATTAGGCCAGCAATGTTCGGTCCCAGGCGCTGCACAACTTGCGGCCGTGTCACCTACTAAGCAGCGCAGATCCCCTGTGACGGCGTAATGGCGAGTAATCCGTTGACGCCGGATAAGGCTACCCTTGCCGACAAAGCAGGACCGATCTGCGAAATCTGCGGCAAATCCCGGGATGTTCAGAGACGTCCCCGCATGAGCCGCGCGCCACCTGTTCAGGGACGCGTCGGCTCCATGTGGTGCATAGCCGGCCCTTCCCATTCGCGACTTCCGTGACGTTTTGTCGAGAACAGAAATCATGCGCTTGAGCGCCACAACGCGATAGCTGCGTCGAAGAAGATGGGCTACATAACGCCAGTTCAAAGGAGCGTCGGCCCAGACACTAACCCATTGGCCGAGGCCATACGGCGTGACGAAAAACTGCTTGCGACGGAGCAGGAGCCCGACACTGGTGGTGTTTAGCCTGAAGGCGATAGAAGGCCGTCCGTCGACCCGCTCGAACGTAGCAAAAGTTCGTTTACCGGCGCGGAAGTTCGGATGTCCCCACGAACCGACTTCACTGGTCTCAGGGAGTGAGAGGCACAGCTCGCGAAGATGCTGAAGTACCCGGTCCGTTGTTCTCAAGCTCGATCCGCGGTCCGGCCCGTGAACACCGAGTCTCTGGCAACGAAGCAGAGCGGATTGTCGAATGGATCCGTCGCATAGAACGATCGCTCTCCCCACGGTCTCTGCGCGATCCGGCCCAGCGGTCCCACGTCTGGAACGACAGCAGCAGAGAGGGAGGCGCCCGCCGCCTCGGCGCGAGCGTACGTCGATTCGAGATCGTCGACGGCAATGTAGATTGGTTCCGGCAACGGCTTGGCGACGCGCCCGTCACCGTCGGCCTGGGGATCGTAGCAAGCCAGTATCGTCCCCTCGCATTCGAAGTAATGCCGACCCGGTGACACACGCTGGCCCACAGCACCTAGCAACGCGCCGTAGAAATGGGCAGCACGCTCGATGTCGCTGACTGGCACAATCACACGGAACAGGTGTGGCATGGAAGCTCCTTGTCCGGCTAACTCTTGTTTAGGCTGACCCGGATAAAACCGGTCCTGGGCAGCCTAAGACGAAACCCCTCGTGGCGAGACCCGGGGCCGGCTGTCCAGGGAATAGCCCCAGTAGCGAGCGACGATCTGCAAATGGAGGTGTTCATCTAACCCAGCTCCAAGAAACTTCTGGCGTTGCAATCCCAAAATACTACGTCCGGCGGACGTGCGAGTCAACGGCACCGCACCTCCCCGCCGAAATCTTTCCGCGCCTTGCCTGTCACCGGAAATGCCGGACAGAATCCCCTGTAACGGCGAAGGATTTACCTATCCCGCTTGACGATGTCGGCTCACCGTACATCTAACCGTCTAGGTCCCGATGCAACAGAGTAGATCGTGCCTTTATAAGTCCGGTGGCGGTCGCGGGGGTTACCAACCGGTATTGAGCGCGGAAGAAACTGAGCACGCGGCCCTTCAGATTCTCGACCATTGAGCCGGTCTCCGCCACGGCTGCTCCTTCTTCCCAACCACAGAGCCACACCCGGTGCAGACGTAGCTGTAGATTTCCTTGTCGAGCAGCACCAGGAAAAGACGCTTTCGTACCGGCATGGCGCGTCGGCAGGTTGGGCAGAAGATCTGGCTCGCCTCCAAGTCTTCAAAGTCCTTTTGTTGGTCCGGCGGCATCATCAGATTCGGGAACCCTCAACCTTCTCTCGCCTCTCTCACCATCATTTTGCCGAAGTTTTGGCCCAGCAACAACGCCCAAAACGCCCTGACGACATTCTCCAGGCCCCCGACAATATAGCGGCTGTCCCGCCGAAGGCAAGAAGATGTTCTTCGCGACAAGGAGCGTGAACAGCTTTCTGCGGGATCGCTCACTGTCCTTCCAAGGGCTGGGCATCAGGCCAGCGTGCCTCCGAGCCGGTGATGAGTAGGCACGTCTGTCGGGTCTGGAAGCCGAGGTTAACGACTATCGCAGGGGATCGCTCAGTGACTGCGCTAAGCTAAAGCGTCAGAAATCCCAGCCCTCCGCTTCCTGCTTCCGGGTCGGCGCCTTCCCCATGCACACCGCACATTTGTAATGGCTGCCCGTAGCCACCCGGGTGCCCCTCGGCAGTCCGAGCGCGGCCATGATCTTCCTGACCATCGGCTTGCTCTTGATGATGCAGCGGTCGGCGAGCAGGGTGAAGAGGCCGGTCGCATCGAAACGGTTCACCCGCCCGCGAGGGCAGTCCTCGTAGGGCATCCCCTGGGGAACAACGCCGCCTTGCTGCAAGCGCGCCCCGAACTCAGGATGGCCGAGGGCAGATGTCCGGAAGCCCGCCAGGCTTGCGACTTCGGTCCACGGCAGGCCGTCAACGATTGGCTTCCCGTTGACCACAAAGAAGAGTCCAACCTTGGGCACATTAGCCTTCTTCGCATCGGCAGTGGATTTCTTCCTCATGGATAACCCCTTTGACTATACAAACACTGCGAAAGTAATTCAATTGGAGAGGGCTGTAATTTAAACTAGATGACATCCGCGTACTGCCGCTGGCTAGTCCTCAAACCCCGACGGGCGGCAATGCATTGGAATTGTGTCTTGGGGATTGACAGTTGACTCGTCCGGAGCGAATTGACGGTTTTGTCCTTGCGGGTGGCAAGAGCAGCCGCATGGGTCAGGATAAGGGACTCATGCGCCTCGGAAACCAGCTGCTGGTTCTGCGCGCGGCAGAAATTCTCCTGCCTTTCGTGCACACGGTTACCCTGCTTGCCCCGCCGGACCGATACGGGAACCTCGGTTTTCCGGTGATGGCGGACCTGTGGCCGAATAAAGGCCCTCTGGCCGCACTGTGCACTGGTCTTATTTCCTCTGATGCCGAATGGAGTGTGTTTCTTGCCTGTGATCTCCCTCGAGTCAGCCGAAGATTCGTTGAATTTCTGGTTCGGCGAGTTCGCGCGACACGTTCCGACGCGGTGGTGCCGCGCACGCCGGATGGCTGGCAACCGCTTTGTGCAGCTTACCATGGCCGTTGCCGGATGGCGTTTGAGGCGGCTATTCGGCAAGATCAGCTCAGTATCGTCGAGCTATTCGATAAAATACGCCCAGAAGCGATCACTCCCGACGAAATGGCGACCAGCGGTTTGAGCGCAGCGGAGTTCGTCAACGTAAATACGCCAGAGGAATGGGTCCGGATATCACAGCTTTTGGAAGAACGGGGATGAGTCACAGTTCGCGTGGACTGGGAGAAAGCATCCATGGCGGCGGGAGGATCGCATCCCTCAGCGCAGTGTCAGTGATTTTGGTGTAGAATCTACACATCAGGGCAGGCATTAACCAGTTCGATGGCCGCCGGGCTCGCGTCGCCGGCGTATCATCAGGCGAACACACATCAGCACTTCAGTACAGGGAGGACCTCTTGGCTGTCCAGCGCATCTCGCAAGGAGAAGCCCCCTCCGTTACTGTCCCGATCGGTAGGGTGGAAGGCTCCCACACTTCGAGGGCTGACGACGCCCTGGCGGTGGAAGAAGCTCTGGAGATTCGCCTCGGCGAACGGAGCCTTTCCATCACCATGCGGACGCCGGGTAACGATTTTGAATTGGCGGCCGGCTTCCTTTTTTCGGAAGGGATAATCCGCGGACCAGCGGATCTCCGCTCCTTGCGCCGTCCGAGCGACGGGAGCCCGGACGTCGTGGTGGTGGAGCTGGAGGAGGGAGAGAGGCAGGCGCCGGTCCCGCTCGAACGAAACTTCCTGATGACTTCGGCCTGCGGCGTCTGTGGGAAAGCCTCATTGAGCGACCTTGAGGTAAACTCCTGCCCTGTTCTTCCCCTGGACGATATACAAATCGAGCCCGAAACTGTTCACCGCCTGCCCGCTCAGCTCCGCAAGGTGCAGAGCGTTTTCAACAACACCGGGGGGTTGCACGCTGCGGCGCGCTTTAATTTGCTGGGTCAACTGGAAGGCGTGCGTGAAGATGTAGGGCGGCATAACGCGGTGGACAAACTGATCGGCTCCGCATTTCTGGAGGCTCAAATACCGCTGAGTAAAACCATCCTCCTGGTCAGCGGTCGCGCCAGTTTCGAGCTGGTGCAGAAGGCATTAATGGCGGGCATCCCCGTTCTGGCGGCGGTTGGCGCACCTTCGAGCCTGGCGGTTGCCACAGCGGAACGAGCGGGTATGACCTTGATCGGTTTTCTACGGAATGGCCGCTTCAACGTTTACACCGCAAGCCGCCGCATCCTGGGATTGGAGCTGCCTCAATGAAACTCCGCATTCAGGGAAACTCGCTCCGCCTGCGGCTGACGCGGACAGAAGTTACACAATTGCACGACAGCGGGCACGTCGAATCGTCTATACAGTTCGCACCGGGCCGCTCGCTGACTTACGCATTGGAAGGCTCTCCCCATGCTAAGTCTGTCACCGCAAGCTTCGACGGCCGCTCCATCGTTGTTGCGGTTCCGACACCTTTGATAACAGAGTGGGCGGATGGTGAGCAGGTCAGCATCGAGGGCCCTCCACAAGCTGGTGTGCAGTTGCTGATCGAAAAGGATTTTCAGTGCCTGCACAAGCCGGCCCTTCAGGATCCCGACACCTATCCCAATCCTCTCGCGTCCTAAATATCGAAGCTCCCTCACTACGCAGAGACTGAGGCACACGGCGAAAAAGCCCTGCTGTTAGATTTTCAGATGTGCCTATCGGGTCCTTCCGACCGCGACCAAGTCTCTTTGACTATCATCTGTTGGATCAACGAATAATGTTGACAAAATGTCTGCCAGCCGCTACAAAGGGGAATATCGCCACTGTTTCCTGATATTTTGCGTTCATGGAGGTCCACTATGGTTGCCACCCGCAGGGACTTTCTGAAGGTCAGCACGGTCGGGGCTACAGCCGTCGCGATGCTGGGTTTCGACCTGGCGCCTGCCTACGCGGAGATGCGAACTCTGAAAATTGCTCGCGCTTCGGAGACACGCTCCACTTGCCCTTACTGTTCGGTTAGTTGTGGCGTCATCATCTACACTCAGGGAGATGGCGCCAAAAACGTGACACCGTCAGTGGTCCACGTGGAGGGTGATCCCGACCACCCCATCAATCGCGGCACACTTTGCCCCAAGGGCTCGTCCTTACAGCAGGACATTCTCAATTCGCGACGTCTGTTGAAGCCACAGGTGCGCCGTCCAGGCTCCGACCATTGGGATGATATTTCATGGGATGACGCGATCAACGAAGTCGGCGCCTGGGCAAAGAAAACGCGCGACGAAACCTTTGTCGAAAAAGACGCGCAAGGCCGCACCGTCAACCGTTGCGAAGGCATTGCCTGGACCGGCGGCTGCACCGACACCAACGAGTTCAACTACCTGGTCGTAAAATCCATGAGGAGCATGGGCCTGTGTTATATCGAAAACCAGGCCCGGGTTTGACACGGCCCCACGGTCTCAAGTTTGGGACCTACCTTCGGGCGCGGGGCGATGACCAACGGTTGGATCGACATCAAGAACACTGACATGATGTTGATTGAGGGTGGAAACCCAGCCGAGAACCACCCGTGCGGCTTTAAGTGGGCGATTGAGGCGAAACGCAACCGCAACGCTAAGATGATTGTGGTTGACCCGCGATTCACGCGGACGGCCGCCGTTGCCGACCTTCACCTTCAAATCCGCACCGGCACAGATATTGCCTTCCTCGGCGGGCTGATCCATTACGCCATTGAGAACAACCGCATCGCCAAAGAGTATCTGGTGAATTTCACCAACGCCGCCTTCCTCGTCAAGGATGGTTTCAAGCTCCCCGAAGACGGGCTCTATTCGGGATTCGATGCGGCAGACCAAAGCTACGACAAGTCCACATGGAATTACGCGGAAGGCGGGGACGTTAACGGAGGTGGCGCCGGCGTCTCGCGCGCAAACGGTCATGGGCAGGGTTCCCACGCCACCCCGCCTCCTCCGCCCGCCCTGCCGGAAAATGTAGCCTACGATCTCACCCTTCAGCATCCGCGCTGCGTGTTTCAACTTCTCCGCCGGCAGTATTCACGCTACACGCCGGAGATGGTGGAGAAGATCACCGGCATTCCCCAGGACCAGTTTCATAAGGCCGCTGATCTGTTCACTTCAATTCGCAAAGGCGGCGACATGAAAAAGGTCGCGACCATCATCTACGCGGTGGGCTGGACGCAACACACCTCCGGTACGCAGACCATCCGCGCCGCAGCCATGCTGCAGCTCCTGCTCGGAAACGTGGGGCGAGCGGGAGGCGGCGTGAACGCGCTGCGGGGCCACTCCAATATTCAGGGCGCCACCGATATGGCGGGGGTGTTCGACTTGCTGCCGGGATATTTGAAAGTGCCGAACCCGAGCGACGCCAACTTTGATGCCTATTTGAAGCGCATTACGCCCAAACCCTCCAAGCCTGACCCATGGACTTCGATGAACTACTGGTCGAACACACCGCAGTTTGCCGTGTCGTTCCTCAAAGCCATGTATGGCGATGCCGCGCGCAAAGAGAACGATTGGGCCTTTGACTATCTGCCCAAGGTGGATCGGAATTATTCCTGGGTCCAGATCTGGGACAACATGTATCGGGGCAGCGTCAAGGGTATGTTCGCGTTCGGGATGAACGGCGTCATGATCGGCCCCGATTCCAAGAAGAATATTGAGGCGCTGAAGAAGGCGGATTGGCTGGTCGTGGGCGAGATCTACCCTGACGAAACCAGCGAGTTCTGGAAATCGCCAGGGATCACGCCGGAAGATATGAAGGGTATCGAGACCACTGTCTATCGCCTGCCCTGCGCAGGTTTTGCGGAGAAGGACGGCTCCTTCACAAATTCGGCGCGCTGGCTGCAATGGAAGAATGCCGCACTGCCGCCGCCTGGCGATTGCCGCCTCGATCAAGCCATTCTGGCGCAGATCTTTCTCAAGGTCCGCGAACTCTATCAGAAAGAGGGCGGCAAGTTTCCCGACCCGATTCTAAATCTCACCTGGTCTTACACCGATCCTCGCAACCCCTCGCTCGCCGAGGTGGCGAAGGAGATTAACGGCAAAGCGCTCGCGGAAGTCAGCGATCCCAAGCTCAACCAAACGATCAAGGCGGGGCAGCAACTCCCGTCATTTGCCTGGCTGCGCGACGACGGAACCACGGCGTGCGGCAATTGGATCTACTCGGGGAGTTGGACAGAGGCCGGGCCCCAACTCGCCCGGCGCGGCACTGAAGACCCTTCGGGGCTTGGCGTCTACCCGAACTGGGCCTGGAGTTGGCCGGTAAATCGACGCGTGCTTTACAACCGCGCCTCCTGCAACGTGGAGGGCAAGCCGTGGGACCCTGACCGCCGCCAAGTGTGGTGGAACGAGACCGCTCAGAAGTGGGTAGGACACGATGTTCCGGATTTCAAACCCGATTCGAATCCGAAGGATCACATGGGCCCCTTCATCATGAATCCGGAGGGTGTGGGCCGGCTGTTCGTGCCGATCGGCGCGGTCGCGGATGGTCCTTTTCCCGAGCACTACGAGCCCATCGAGAGCCCCACTCCGAACCTGTTGCACCCGAACCAATCGAATAATCCGCTAGTAAAGCGGCTGACGACAGCGATGGACAAGTATGGCACCGTGGCCGACGGCTTCAACATAGTTTGCACCACTTACCGGCTGACCGAACACTACCACTACTGGACAAAAAACAACCCTGCGAACGTCGAGCTGGTGCCGGAGCCTTTCGTTGAGATTCCCGCCGAGTTGGCCGACGAGATGGGTATCCGGGGAGGCGAGCGCGTCAAGGTGACCAGCGCCCGCAGCGAATACGTTGCCAGGGCGATGGTCACGCGGCGGATGAAGTCCATGCTGATCAACGGCAAGAAGACGTACCAGATCGGCATTCCGATTCATTGGGGTTATCGGGGGATTGCTGAGGACGCTGGCAGGACGGCGCATACGCCCACCAATCTGCTTTCGCCGACGGTCGTTGATCCGAACGCCTTCACGCCGGAGTTCAAGGGATTCCTGGTGAAGTTGGAAAGGGCGTAGATCATGAGCCAAGCCACACTACGAATCGTAAAGATCTCCGGCCACGCCGGCCCCATACCCGGTGAGGGGATGCAGCGGCAGGAAAAGGTCGCCAAGTTGGTAGACACAACCACTTGCATCGGGTGCAAAGCCTGCGAGATTGCCTGTCAGGAGTGGAACGATCTGCCCTTCGCTACCACCTCCTTCAACAACACCTACCAGACGATGCCCCACACGGAGTGGAACTTCTGGAACCTCATCAAATTCAACGAGCAACCCAAGGCTGATGGCGGGATGATGTGGCTGATGCGCAAGGACCAGTGCATGCACTGCGCCGAACCGGGGTGCCTCGCTGCCTGCCCCGCCGACAGCGCCATCGTTCAGTACGCAAACGGCATAGTAGATTTTCAACAGGACCATTGCATCGGATGCGGCTACTGCATTACCGGATGTCCTTTCGACATTCCCAAATTCAATCCTGCGACGAAGAAAGTCTACAAGTGCACGCTGTGTTCGGACCGCGTCACGCAGGGTCTGGAACCCGCCTGCATCAAAGCATGTCCTACGGGCTGCCTGCATTTTGGCACCAAGGACGACATGAAGGACCTGGCGGAAAAGCGCGCCACGCAGCTTCGCGATCACTTCGGATTTGAAAAGGCCGGAGTTTATGATCCGCCCGGCGTGGGCGGCACTGGCGTCATCTACGTCCTGCACGATGCTACCAACCCCGAGGCTTACGGCGGCCTGCCCGCCAGTCCCTCCATACCGTGGTCGGTGAGGCTTTGGAAATCGCCGCTGAAGATTCTCGGCAACCTCGCGATGCTGGGCGGGCTCATCGGCGTCACTCTTCACTACCTGCGCTTCGGCCCCAAAGTGGTCAAAGAGACGCAGCACCGGGGGGAGACGAAGACATGAGTACAGGAGCCATTCCCTACCATCCGGCGCGCGATGAGCCGCAGGAGCGAGTCCTGCGCTACACTTTCGTCGAGCGCGTAATTCACTGGCTTGCCGCGTTGACTTATGCGTATGTTCTGGCCACGGGTTTGGCCTTCTGGTCGCCTTATCTGTTTTGGATTGCCGTCCTCGTCGGCGGCGGACCCACGGCGCGCTACTGGCACCCGTGGTTTGGCCTGCTCTGGTTTGCCACGGTCTTGTGGATGTACGCGGCGTGGCGGCGCGATATGCGCACCACCGAAGCGGACCGCAGGTGGGCCCAACACGTCGGCGATTACATCCGCAACCAGGATGAGAATCTTCCCCCCATCGGCCGCTTCAATATCGGTCAGAAGCAGTTCTTCTGGCTGATGTTCTACGCAGGCATCGCCCTGGTGCTTTCGGGGGTGGCGATGTGGTTCGTGAACGACATCCCGTGGAGCTGGCGTTGGCTGCGCTACACTGCTGTGCTCGTACACGTGGTGGCCGCGTTGCTCACGATCGGCGGCTTCATCATCCACGTCTATATGGGAACCGCGATGGTGCGAGGCGGATTCACTTCGATCATCCGAGGCGAAGTCTCAGGTGACTGGGCGCGCATGCATCACCGCTTGTGGTACGAGCAAATGCGTGGCAAAGGCCCGGGAAAAAGCGAGGGCGCCTGAGTGCAAGCGACTGGCAGGAAGTGGGACCGGCGCATTGCCCGTGCCCGCGAACTCGCTGAGATCTACCCTTTCGCCAGGCAAATCCTGCTTTTCTACTCCCAGCTTACGGACTTCCAGAAGAGCTCGTATCTCCAGTTTCCATCCGCCTGCGTCTCCGGAGACTCGACTCAAAGTCGTTTGCCCGCGGAGCTCGATGAGGTTGCCCTCGGCAGCCTCGAGACGCGATGGCGGCCCTTTCTGGCAATGATGGAAGGCGCAGCACCCAAGGCGCTTGCCGACTTCGCGCGCGGGCTCAATGCGAGTGGCCGCGACGCCGCTTCGTGTCTACTTCGTGCAGCGTGGCCCACCAACCACGCAACTGGGCCCGGCGAGTTACAGGCGCCTCTTGCGAGTGCCCAACCGGCGCCCGCCCGGCAGGCAGGCTGCACCCCATTCGAGCGCCTCTGCGCCCACGCCTTCTTGCAACCCTTGGCGGAATTCCTTGCCGATCGCGCCGAGTTGGCGGCGCCTTCCGACCGGCGCCCCTTCTGTCCATACTGCGGGTCTCCGCCCCTGGTGGGCGTACTCCGGCCTGAGGGCGAGGGCGCCAAGCGTTCGCTCGTCTGTTCTTTCTGCCGGACCGAATGGGACTACGTGCGCATCGCCTGCCCGGTATGCGACGAGCGTCGCGAGGATAAGCTCTGCGTCTACACTGCTCCCAAGTTCGACACCGTCCGCGTGGAAGCCTGCGACACTTGCAGGGCTTACATCATCACCGTGGACCTCACCCGAAGCGGCTTGGCCGTGCCGGAGGTCGATGCTCTCGCGGCCATCCCCCTCACCCTTTGGGCAGACGAAACAGGCTACCAGAAGGTCACTCGCAGCGTTCTGTGCCTTTGAAGCTCGCCTGTGGATCGGGCTGTCCCGCCAAGGCCGCGGTGATCGCAACCCATAGCTCTGCGCGTTGCGCCAGCGCGATGCACAAACACCACCCACAGGTTTCCGGATATTCATGGAATGCCAATTACAACAATTCTGTCGCAGACCGATGCCAATGATACATGATGCGAAAAGCCTTCCCGATTTTCAGGGCTATATTCTGAACACTTCAACGATCTTGATAGGGCGCTACGACTGCCTGGAAAAAGACCGTTGATGCAAGGCGCATTGGGGAACCGGTGCCTTTCATGCCCAGTTTTTAGTAAACTCTTTTCCTGTATTGCATGCGCCGGGGCACACAACTCAGCCGGCTTTGGGAGATGAAGAGATGAAACCTGTCCGGCTTTCGATTGGCAGTTGGGCTTACTGTTTTGGCCCTTACCAAAATCACCCCGTTTCTTTTGAAACGGTAGTTGCCAAGCTCGGGGAATTAGGTTTTGATGGTGTTGAGTTAGGCGCTTTTCCGCCCCATCCCCATCCGGTCCAGTTTGAAACCAAGGCCAAGCGAGCCGATTTGAAAAGGAAAGTGGCCGATCACGGGCTGGCCTTTTCCGGGCTGGCGGCTGACTT
>JBEKLY010000146.1:0-18918 GCA_050010015.1 Terriglobia bacterium | reverse complement strand
CAAGCGTGTACCTTCGGGAAGTTTTGCGATCGTACGAGCCATCTGCGGTCCTCCTCTCATTTGAATGAGAGCAGTATACCGCGTATTTACTTAAGTGAACAGTATTGGGCTTTAGCCCCGCCCTTCCGCTTCCGACGAATAGGGTCGCTTACAAAGTCTGCCAGGCGCTAGCTCGCACTTGTAGGAGGGATCTCGATCAGGTGATGAGCGATGGAGAAAAGCACGAGTTCCAAGCGGTTGGCGACACCCAGCTTTTCAAGAATGCCGACAAGTTGTTTCTCGACGGCCGGCCGGCTGACGGTTAGTTCTTTAGCAATCTCCTTGTCTGTATAACCGTCCTCAACCAGGGCGATGATTTCGGTTTCGAGCCCGCTGAGAGAAAGGCCATGCGGGCGCGTGACTTCGTCCGGGTCAGGCTTGATGTCCTTAGGCGCTTCGTTCATATGCCACCGGCAGCAGCGAAATTTCCAGTCGCGCCCCTCCCGGAGCAGATTCGATCACCAGATCGGCGCCGATCGAGCGCAGGCGTTCCCTTATGACTCGAGGGCCCAGAGCGGCAGCATTGAGTTCCTGGAGCGAGAGCCGGCCAGTGAATCCGAAACCGCGCCCGTCGTCCTCGATAACCAGCTTCCACGTCCCACTGTCGCGCCCGAATCGTACCAATACCTTCCGTGCTCCGCTGTGCTTTCTGATGTTTGCCAGCGCTTCTTGCAGTACCCGAACCAATTCAGTACACACGCGCGGCGGCAAAGAAACTTTCTGGGCATTGGCGACGAAGCTGGCCGAAATAGGCAGGTCGCGTCGGAACTGGTCGACGGTGTCGCCCAGGCACTTCACAAGCTGCTCGGGCTCAACTTCGACCGGCTTTATCATTTGCATCCGTTCACGAAAGTCCAGGACTTCTTTCCGGAGGAGATCTTGCAGACGTGTGATTTCTTGGAGCAGGCTCGCGCCATCGCCTGCGGCGTTCCTTCGAACGACTTCGGTTTGCATTTCCAGTCCCATGAGCGACTGAATAACCCCATCGTGAAGCTCGTGCGCCAGGCGAGTCCGCTCCGCGGCCTGGGCACGCGAGCGTAGGCGGCCGAGATCGTGCATATACTGAATCGCGGGAGCTGCGTCGCGAATCAGGCCCTCGAGAAGCCGCACGTCTCGTTTGTGGAATGCTCCCCGAGCATAGTCGTACACCAAGAGCCTCCCGAGCCAGTTCTGCTGATAGGAGAAAGAGATCGCGAGGAGCGATCTGAAGTCGGCAAACAGCGTATGGCGCTCCCCCACAACGCGCATGGCCACGCTCTCGCGGCCGAACTTATGCAAAGCCCGAAGGCGCCCCGTCACGGGTGAGGAGCCCGCTGTCGATCCACGGTAGCGGCTCGACGCGCCCACCACTCCAGGGCTGACCTGTTCGGGAGGAAGGCGGCGTTCGACGGCGCGCCACACTGATTCCGGCAGCGTGGCAAAGTAGGCTCCCCGCTCGGCATCCGAGAGCTTCGAAAAGCGCACCTCTACGTCTCCCGTTCTCCTGGCTCCTTTCAGCTCCCAAAGGAAGGCGTCGTCACCAGCGACTCTTCGCAGTACCAGCCTGACCTGATTTGCGTCAAAGTAGTCGCAAATGAAATGCAGGAGGCCTTCGAGCGTAGCCCGTAGCCCGATTTCCGGGAGGCCATTCCCGATGAGGCGGCTGGTGACGAGGGCGTTAACGCGTCTTCGCTTAGCCTCCTCCGCCAGGAAGCCGAGGAGGTAGCTCGCCATAATCAAACTGACGGATACGGTGATAGCGCCGCTTACCGAGTCGCCCTCCCCGCTTAAAGGCAGGATGCGTCTCGCCAAGGCGGGGAACGCGGGGGGCAGCAGGAGCAAGAGGGCGGCGGAGGCGACGGATGTTCTCAGCGTTCCTGTCATGCCCCAGAGTTCAGCGGCGGTCAGGAGAGCTAAAAGATAGAGAATCAGAAATGGGCTCTGGGCTGTCCCTGTTGACATAATCAGCAGGCAGATTGAGACAACTCCTGCGGTATGCACCCACCAACGCCACTCCGAAGGAGAAGCTCGATAGATCGTAACGGTCAGCAGATTTACCAGACTGTAAGCGAGGTAAGCAAAAAGCAGACCCCGAATGACGTTGAGATGAGGACTAAGAATGTGTGGGGCAAGGTAAGCAACCGAGACGCACCCGGTTCCGAGAACGGCGCTGGCGATGGCCAGAAAACGCTCTCGCTCCGAACCCTCGCGCCGGAGCTGCGCCCACCAAGGTTCAGTGAACATTGCTAGATACTCGCTTAGCGCGGGCCGAGTACCACGGCTCAAAGAAAAATATGGTAACTCAGATTGGAAGCCAGCAAATACAGTGAAGTTATTTGCTCAAATCCAATAGCCAAGGTAGTGAACTGACTCGACCCAACTCGCCGATGCCTGTCGTGCACGTTATTAAGTGCACATTATGGTCTCGAATCTTGGCCTGCGTCAAGAACCATTGCTCCAGAGGACGATATGTCATTTCATAACGGCGCAATTCGTCCCCTGCCCTTAAGATATCCGGGAGCGCGGGCATCCTCCCCGCAGTGTGCGTGCAATTGCGGCGCGAAAGGCGGGCAGGATGACCGCGCTCCCGGGTACTTCATGGTTTCTGGGTGGCCGTCATCCGACGGGCCTGAGCGACTGCTTTGCGGAAAGACGGAGCAAGATAGCGGCTTTGGGAACCGCCTCGGGCTAATGATATAGGCAACATATGTTTCCAAACCCCCTCTTCCCGTGGCGACGGAGATCAGTGGCAACAGGCCGGTCTGGACGCTATTCCACGGCCTACTCGAGAAGAATCCAGCCTTTGGCGCCTCGGTTATCGGCGGCAGGGAAACAGGGGTAGGACTCAATGCCGTGTTGGGAGAGGATACGGCCGATATGTTCGCCGAGGTTGGCAGCGCCGGCGCGTACGAAGGCCAAGATTGAAGGTCCTGCGCCGCTCAGGCATATCCCCAATAACTCGGGATCCCTTATGCCGAGCACCTCAGCCAGGCCCGGCGCGAGAGGCGCGCGATAGGGTTGATGCCAGCGGTCTTCGAAGAACTCAGGGCGGAGATCCGGCTTGCCTGAAAAGAACTGAGCAGCGAGAATCGCGCCGCGCTGGAGATTATGAATCGCGTCCGCGCGGGAGTATTGGTCGGGCAGGACTGCTCGAGCCTGTTTTGTCGCCAAGGCGTAGTTTGGCACAACCAGGACGAGCTTAAGATCTGTGGGGACTGGGCAGGAGTAAGCAATCACCCTCTCCCCCTCGCAGACCGCCATTGTGAACCCGCCGTGCCACGCCGCAGCGACGTTGTCGGGATGCCCCTCGCGCTGGTTTGCGAGAGTTAATAACTCTTCACCAGAGAGCGGCCGGTTCACCAGCCAATGGCAGGCCACCAGCGCGCCAACTATAGCTGCGGCGCTCGAACCGAGACCCACACCCACCGGAATCTGATTGTGAATCTCGATGTCAAACCCGCGCTTCTTGCCCCAGCTTTCCAGGGTCTCCGTCATGACGCGGGCGACAAGATTGCTCGAGTCGCTCGCCACCCGCTCAGGGTTTGCACCGTGATAGTGAACGGAAACTTCGCTGTCGTCGCGAGGGCTCACGTACAGATCGAGGTACAGGCCGAGCGCCAGCGCGCCACAATCGAACAGGCAGCCCAGGTTGGCGCAGGTCGCCGGCACTCGTACAAAGAATCGCTCACTCATGGTCATTTGCGATTTGCGATTTGTGATTTGCGATTTCAACCAGATCACCTATCACCAATCGCAAATCACAAATTCTTCGTTCTCCCGATCTCCCGATCACCCGATCTCCCGATTCTATAGAACTTCTCCTGCCATCAAATCGTCGAGTGTCTCACGCCGCCGGATCAACGCTGCCTTGCTGCCGTTGACCAGAATCTCGGCGGGGCGTGGGCGAGTATTGTAATTCGAGGCGAGCGCGAAGCCGTAAGCCCCGGCGCCAAGGACAGCCAGCAGTTCGCCGGGCTCGACGTTGGGCATTACGCGGTCTTGGGCAAAAAAATCCCCCGTCTCACAAAGCGGCCCCACCACGTCGGCTTCCAGCATGTCGCGGGGTTTGTCGAGGACAGAAATTATCTCGTGATAAGAACCGTAGAGCGTGGGGCGCATCAGATCATTCATTCCGGCGTCTACAACAATGAAGTGCTTCCTCCGGTTCCGCTTCACATAAAGCACGCGGGTCAGGAGGATGCCCGCTCTGCCCACCAGGGCGCGGCCCGGCTCGACAATGAGACGATACCGGCCGCCTCGCAGGCGCTTCTCGAGCCCGCGCCCCAGGGTATCAAAGTCCAGGGGCTGCTCGTCGGCGTAGCGGATTCCGTAACCGCCGCCAAGATCGATGTATTCGATTCCAATGCTCTGGCTCTCGAGCCGCTCCGCCAAGTCCATTATTTCGTCCAAGGCCTGGAGAAAAGGCTCGACGGCCAGGATTTGTGATCCAATGTGGCAAGCCACGCCGCGGATCTTGAGATGGCTGGAAGCTGAGGCATGGCGGTAGAGCTCCAGAGCTTCGCCCTTTGGAACTCCGAACTTGTGAATGATCTGGCCGGTGGAAATGTAGGGATGGGTTTCGGCTTCGACCTCGGGGTTGACACGGATGGCGACAGGCGCAATCCTCCCCAAGGCGCGAGCCCGGCGGTCAATCAGCTCAAGTTCGCCCGCCGACTCGATGTTGAACATCCCAATGCCCGCTTCTAATCCTGCATCGATTTCCGCCTCGCTCTTCCCTACCCCAGAGAATACGATCTGGTCGGCGATCGCGCCGGCACGTAAGGCGCGCGCCAACTCCCCGCCCGAAACGACGTCAAAACCCGCTCCGGCTTGGCGGAGCAAGCTCAGAATCCGCAGATTCGAGTTAGCCTTCACGGAGTAACAGACAAGATGCGGCAGAGAGGACAAGCTCTGCTCCAGGCGTGAGAAATCGTCTAAAATCGCAGTCTGACTGTAAACATAGAGCGGTGTCCCGAAGCGCTCGGCAAGCGACTCCACGGGAACATTCTCGCATTGCAACTGGCTGGATTCGTAGTGAAAGGCTTGCATCTTACCCGTCCGTGGTCCGTCGTCCGTGCTCGGTTGCGCCCCACCGGCAACGATGTCATTCCGAGCGAAGCGAGGAATCTCGCTCTGTTCCTTGTTCGGCGATTCGCTCGACTCGGAGCGAGATCCTTCGCTTCGCTCAGGATGACACTGATCTGACGGTGGACTTGGTGTTTCCCCTCTGCCTTCTGCCCGCTGCTTTGTGCTTACTTCACCCTGATCAGTACGATCGTTTGATCGTCGCGCGGTGGCCGGCCTTGCTCGAACTCACGCACTTCATCGAAGAGTCTGTCGATGATTTCCTTCGGGCGGCGATGGGAATTCCGGCGGAGAACGTTCTCCAGCCGCCGTGCCCCGAACTCCTCGTGCTCAGTGTTTGCCGCCTCGACGATGCCGTCTGAAAACATCGCGAACAAGTCGCCTGACTCGAGCTTCACTACTTCGTCCTGGTACTCGGCGTGTTCGAGCAGACCCAAGGGAATGCCCTCGACGCGGATCGTGCGGGTTTGACCCTTCCGCACCAGGATGGGTAAGGGCATCCCCGCATTGGCGAGGCGCAGCGTCTTGGCGCCCGGTTCCCAGATGGCGTACGTGATCGTAATGAAATGGCCTTCGATCTTGCGCTCGAGAAGAATAAGGCTCAGTCGCTTTAATAAATGAGGCGGGGAGAGCTTTTGGGGGGCAAGGCTGCGCAGGATCCCACTCGCCATTGCTCCGTACAAGGCGGCAGGGGCGCCCTTGCCGCTCACATCGCCGACCGCCAGCACATGCCGATCCTTCCCGTAACTCAGAAAATCGTAGAGGTCGCCCCCCAACTCCCGCGCGGGGTGAAAGCGCAGCGCCACTTCCAGGCCTGGAATGTCGGGCGGAGTCCCCGGCATGAGGTGCATCTGGATTTCCTGGGCGCGCTGCAGGTCGCGTTCGAGGCGGGCCTCGCTTCTGGCCACACGTTCGTAAAGCCGGGCATTTTCAATGGCGATGGCAATTTGCGGAGCGAGAGTGGAAAAGATGCGGATGTGCTCTTCGCTGAAGTAATTCAATTGCGGGCTTTCGAAGTCCACGACGCCGATGACGCGGCCACGGTAGATGAGCGGTGTCGCCATCTCCGAGCGCGTTTCCGGGTTGGCTTGAATGTAGCGCGGGTCTTTAGAGACATCGCCGGCTACCACCGTCTGACGCAGATCGGCCGCGGCGCCCACGATTCCCTGGCCAAAACGGACCATATCCCTTTCAGGCTGGTGCTCATCCTGTTTCAGAGACAGCACGGCGTTAAAGGTCCTGGCCTGATCATCGGCCAACAGAATGCTGAAGCGGTGATAATCAATCAAGCGCTTCGTCAAGGTTCCTATCTTCCGCAGGAGTTCGCTCGTGACCAGGACAGAACTCATTTCCCGGCTGATTTCGTTAAGCAACTGGAGTGTCCGCGCTTGCCGCACGCTGCGGCGGTAAAGCCGCGCATTCTCGAGCGCCATGGCCATGCGGCTGGCGAGGAGTTCCAGAAGGCTGACGTGAGAATCGTTGAAGAAATCCGCCCAGGGCGCTTCCAGGTCGATGACCCCAATAAGCCGGCCCTTGGTAATCAGCGGAACGGCCAGCTCCGAGCGGATCGGCGATAGGGTTCGAATATAGGCGGGATCTTTCAGCACATCATTGACAAGAACTGCGCGCCGGGTTTGAGCCGCCCGCCCCACAATCCCCTCGCCAACCTTGATGCGCATGTTCCGTATCAACTCGTCAGGGTGGCCGATGCTGAAGCGAACGGTCAACTCCTGGGTCCTTTCGTTGAGCATAAGGATGGCAAAGACTTCATAGTCAATCGCGCGTTTGACGATCTCAGCGATGCGCGCCATCAGCTCATCGAGGTCCAGAGTAGAGTTAATCCGCTCGCTGAGTTCCACCATCAGGGTGAGAAGTTCGGTAAGCTCGAGCGGCCGGGAAGCGGATTGTGTTGCATCAGCCATAAAGCAAGCAGGTGGTAAACGTCTGAAGGCCATTGTAGCATACGCTGTAGGGCGCTTGTGGTGGTGGAGCCCGCAGCGTAGCGCCGACCTACAGGTCAACACCGGATGTGCCGGCCTGCAGGTCGGCGCTGCTCCATCCCGCAAACCTAAGCTCCGCGCACGCCGGTGCGCTTATAATGTTCTACGATGTTGATTCTGGCATTTGATACCACCAGCGAAGCGGGAGGCGTGGGCGTTTTTCGCGAGCATGAATGCCTGGCCCAGGTCGCGAATGACGGTCCGGCGAACCGCTACTCCGTCAGTTTGTTCACGATGGTGGACCGTGCATTCGAAGAAGCCAGGGCGCGGCATGGCGTCCCTGAACGAGGGCTGGCCGACATTCAGCTGATCGCAGTCGCCTCCGGGCCGGGATCTTTCACTGGAATCCGCGTGGGTCTGGCAGCAGCGCTAGGTTGGGCCAAGGCGTTAGATCTGCCCGTGCGAGCTGTGTCGGTGCTCGAGGCTCTGGCCGATGCAGCCCGAATACAAACGGAATGGGCGGTTCCGATCCTGGATGCGCGCCGGGGAGAGTTTTTTGTGGGGATCTCCCAAAGGCCTACTCAAACACCGGACGGCGGCCGTGCGTGGCCCGAAGCGCGGGCACTACAGGAACATCAAGGCTGGATTTTGAGACTGGCGGAGCTGGAGCCTTTCCTCAGCCGCGACCTGCCGCAAGGGGTGGGGGTAACCTGCGTGGTCAGAGAACACGATCGTACTGCGCTGGCGCTTCGCGAAACGCTTTCCAGTTCGTTCCAGTGGCACGCGGTTGCAGGGACGCTGGTCGAGGCGGTGGCCCGTCTCGGTTTCGAGAGCTATCGATCAGGAAAACCACAGCCTCCCGGCAGCCTGGACGCCTGTTACATTCGGCGACCCGATGCGGTAGTGCCGACGAGCAGCGCGATTCGAAAATCGAAAATCGAAACCTAAGTTTGCCTGTGATTCTGAGCGAAGATGCCCTGTCATGAAAAATGCCCTCTCCGACTTGCGGGAGAGGGTGGCCACAGACGGCGGTTTCACCAGCCGGCGCGGGCCGGGTGAGGAGGTCCGGGCTCGCTATATTCATGTGGGGAAGAGACAGCAACTGCCAAGATTCTTCGCTTCGCTCAGAATGACAGGCAAGTTTAGGTTTCAGTTTTCGAATTTCGGATTTCGGGTTTCTCACCGCCATGCACATTCGCAACGCTCGAGAAGACGATCTCGATGCAATAATTGAAATCCAGAGCAAGGCTCCCGAAATCGCCGAATGGACTGCGGGTGACTATGCAAACTTGGCCACCGATCCCCTGGGCCTCCTCCTGGTGGCTGAGCTAGACAGAATGGGCACGCCGGCAGTTGCGGGATTCGCGGCGTTCCATCACGTCATGGACACGGCTGAGCTCAGAAACATAGCGGTCGACCCCGCCCAACGAAGACAAGGCGTAGGACGTGAACTGGTCGCTGAAGGCCGAAGACGACTGCTTGAACTAGGAGTAAGGAGCATCTTCCTGGAAGTGCGCGCTTCGAACTTCGCAGCCCAGCGGCTCTACTTGTCCGCGGGGTTTCGACTCCACTCCCGGCGGCGGGAGTACTACCGCGATCCGCCGGAAGATGCATTGATCCTCACCATGGAGCTGACTTCGACGCCCGAGGTTTCCGCTCCCGATAGGAATCCGTAAAATCTCGATTTGCGGAGAAGAAACCATGAGTCCTCACCGCGTCTGGTTGTCGCTCGCGATTTGTCTTGGCCTCCCGTTCCTGGCCGCGAACGCTTGTGCGCAATCTCCAATCGCTTGGCCGCCGCAAGCGGCGCACTACCGGATACACATGATAGGGAACGCGCACATCGACGCCCCCTGGCTCTGGCCGTGGCCGGAAGCGATGTCCGTCGTCGAGAGCACCTTTCGGTCGGCGCTCGACCGCATGAACGAATACCCGGAGTTTGCTTTCACCGCCAGCTCGGCACAGTTTTATGAGTGGATCGCGGAAACCGACCCCGCGATGCTGGAGGAGATTCGCAGGCGCGCTGCGGAAGGGCGATGGGATGTCGTGGGCGGTTGGTGGATCGAGCCGGACGTCAACATCCCAAATGGCGAATCGCTGGCTCGCCAGGGACTTTACGGTCAGAGGGCGCTCGAACGCTTGTTTGGCCGCATCGCCAGGATTGGCTACAACCCCGATTCGTTTGGCCAGACTGGAACGTTGCCCCAGATCCTTAAGCTCGAGGGAATGCACGGCTACGTCTTCAAACGCCCGATGGCGCCGGAAAAGGAACTGCCGGGGGATCTGTTCTGGTGGGAAGGCCCTGACGGAACACGCCTCCTCGCCTATCGAATCCCCATGGATTCAGGGTTTGAAGAGTATCTGCCCTATTGGGTTCGACAGTTCATCACCAAATTACAAGAACCCACGACTGACTTGATGATGTTCTATGGCGCCGGCGACCATGGCGGCGGGCCGACAAACAAACTCATTCAGTCGATCGTGGATATGCAGAGACAGCCCGGCGGGCCGACAGTACTCTTCAGCACACTGGACCGCTACTTCGACGAGGTCAGTAAGCTCCAAAATCTCCCGGTCGTCGCGGATGAATTGCAGCACCATTCCGTGGGATGCTACACCGCGGTTTCCGAAATCAAAAAGGAAAACCGGACCACCGAGGCGGCGCTCACCACCGCAGAAAAGATGGCAGCACTTGCTTCCGCAGTTGCCGGATTTGATTACCCCACCGCCGATTTTACGTCAGCCTGGAAGAAAGTGCTGATGATGCAATTCCACGATAGCATCTCCGGCACCGCGCTGCCGGAGCACTACGTGGTGGCGAGGCATGCCTACGGATACGCGCTCGAGACAGCCAATCAAGCCGTCAATCTTGCGACGCAGAAGATCGCCTGGCAGATTCCTACCGAGGATCCCAGTTCGGAGTACCTGGTGGTGTTCAATCCTCACGCTTGGGACACCACGCTGAACGTTGAATACGATATGGGCTGGGACGACTGGACTGGGTCCGAAACGAAGTCGCCGCTCGAGGACGAGCGCGGCAACAGTGTGCTCCACCAATGGGAGCAAGCTTCTACCGTTTATGAGCGCCGGCTCAAGCTGGTCTTCAGCGCGGCCGTGCCGGCGTTCGGCTACCGCCAGTTCCGTTTGCGGAAATCCGCTGCGGTTTCCCAACCGCCTTCCACGGTGCAGGCGAGCGAAAAAGAGATGGAGAACCAGCATCTTCGCGTCACGTTTGCAGATGACGGCACACTTTCGATCTATGACAAAGACAATGGCGCGGAGGTCTTCCAAGGTGTTACCGGAGGAGCGCGCGCCGTCGTGCTGGACGATCCGAGCGACACGTGGAGCCATGGCGTGCGGGCCTACACAAAGGAAGTGGGAGCTTTTGGCAACGCGAGTTTTCGCCTGCTCGAACACGGACCCTTGCGCGCCATCGTACGTGTGCGGACCCATTACGCCGCTTCCTCGCTACAGACGGACTGGATACTCTACGCTGGGGCTCGAACCCTTGAAGTACGCGCGACGCTCGATTGGCACGAACACCAGAAGATGCTCAAGTTCTCTTTTCCGGTTGACGTGCGCAATCCTGTTGCTACCTACGAGGTGGCCTACGGCTACAAGGCACGAAAGGCAGAAGGGGATGAAGATCCTGGGCAGCGGTGGGTTGATCTCTCCGGCGAGCGCGCGGGCAACAAATACGGGCTTGCGATCATTAATGACGCGAAATACGGGTACAGCGCGCAAGGTAATGACTTGCGAGTCTCAATCACGCGCGGAGCAGTCTACGCGCAGCACGAACCGGCCAAGCTCGAGCCGGACGGCGAATACCTCTGGCAGGATCAGGGCGAGCAGACGTTTCGTATGTTGCTGGTGCCTCACCGAGGATCGTGGCAAGACGCGGGCGTAGTCTGGAGGGCGGAAGAATTCACGGCGCCCATTCCGGTTGTCTACCAAGGCATACACCCGGGCAGGCGCCCACAGTCGGCGTCATTTCTCTCCGTCGACGCACCCGATGTGGTGATTTCCGCCGTGAAGAAAGCGGAAGACGGCGATGACTTCATCGTCCGCTGCTATGAAACCGGCGGTCGCCCGGCAACTGCGAAGGTGGACCTGGGATTTGTGAACCGGCATTGGGAGGGAACCTTCCGGCCGCTTGAGATCAAGACGCTCTGCGTGCCGCGAACAGGCGGCGAGATTCGCGAAGTAAATCTGCTGGAACAATGATTTAAATATCGCAGGTGCGTCCCCGGAAGTGTCTGAGCCCTTGCGGCGGCAAGTTATCCACGGTTGGAGTTCGGGACTCCGCGGTTGCAAGCTAGCCATTTTCTGGTATGCTTACCGCCCGATAAAGGAGGGTGGCTACGAGGACCGCCCCTACGACTTGTCGATCGAGGTGGAATCATATGTCAACGCAAATATCGCGACGAACTTTCATGATGGGCGCAGCCACTGCGGCCGCAGCTTTGCGCGTAATGGGGGCCAATGATCGCGTGCGGTTGGGCATCATTGGCTCAGGAGACCGGGGCACGTACCTGATGGGGCGCGCCAACCAGGTAGGCAATCTCGATTGGGTGGCTGTCGCCGACATTTATGATGCGCGGCGCGATCGCGGTGAGCACACGGCCGGGACTAAGGTGGATAAGTACGCCGATTACCATCAACTCCTCGACCGTAAAGACATCGACGGCGTCATCGTGGCGACCTTCGACCACGTCCATGCTCAGATCGCCATCGACGCCTGCCGGGCCGGCAAGGACGTGTACGTCGAGAAACCCATGACGTCGCTGCCCGAGCAGGGTCCGCCCATGGTGAAGGCGGTCCGAGAGACTAACCGCATCGTCCAGGTGGGCACGCAACAGCGAAGCACGCCACACTTCCTCGAGGCGAAGCAGAAGTTTTTCGACACGGGAGCGATCGGCAAAGTGAACATGGTGCGCACCATCTGGAATGCCAACGGCGGCTACCTGACGCCCGTGCCCAAGGGGATGGAGCAGAAACCTGCTGGGCTCGATTGGGACGCTTGCCTCGCCTGGCTGCCCAAAATCCCCTGGGATCCGAAACGCTATTTCAACCGTTTCGCCTACTGGGACTTCTCAACCGGAGGGCAGACCGGCGGGCTCTTCGTGCACATGGTGGATGTCGTGCATTGGTTCTTGAACATCCAGCGCCCGCTGGCCGCCGTGGCGATGGGAGGCATTTATCTCTACGACGACGGGCGGGACACTGCGGACAACATCAACTTCGCTCTCGAATATCCCGAGAAACTGAACGTGACCTTCGAGGCCACGCTGACGGACATGATCCCCGCCGGGGCAGCCGATATCGTCTTCATGGGCACGGGCGGCCGGCTCAATATCTTTCGCTACGGGTACCATTTCTTACCTAGCAAATCCAACACCCAGGCCGGTGAATGTTCATGCGGGCCCACGGACGACGATCACATGGGGAACTGGCTCGAATGCATTCGCACTCGCCGCCAACCCAACGCCGACGTGGTGAACGGACATTACAGCTCCGTGGCCTGCCACATCGGAAACATCGCTTACCAACAGAAGCGCCAGGCTGTTTGGCAGAAGGAGTGGGAGGTATGAGCATCGAAGCCGGCGTGAATATGGAGTTCATCCGGTCGCAGGATAAGTCTTTCGCCGAGGGCGTGGAGCGCGCCGCGCGAATCGGCTACAAATTCGTTGAGCCGATGGTGCACAACGGGCGAGAACTGCTCAGCGAGGCCGGCTACTTCCATTCTTTCTCGCTCGACGACGACCCGGGCGAGATGAAAGACATCCTGGAGCAGTACGGGGTCAGGGCTTCGGGCTTGAGCGCCCACTGCCCTCTGATGCGACCGGAAATCAGCGTGCCTTACTTGCAGAAGGCCATCCGCTTTGCGGTTGGCGTCGGCGCGCCCGTGGTGAACACCGACGAGGGCATCCGCCCCTCCTGGGTCAGCATGGATGAGGCGTTTGGCGTAATGAAATACACGCTCAGCACGGTGCTCCGTACGGCGGAACGGCACGGGATTTACCTCGGCATCGAACCGCATCAGAGCATTTCCAAGACGACGCAAGGCCTGCTGCGCATCGCCACTCTGGTGGATTCGCCTTACCTGCGCGTGAACTACGACACAGGGAACGCCTACCTCGCCGGCGAAGACCCTTACGAGGGATTGCGCGCGGTGCGGCACCTGCTGATCCACGTGCACGCCAAAGACATTGCGATCGAGCACTCGGAGGCCGAACGTGGAAAGGTGACCGGCACACCGGTGGGATGCGCGTGCGGCGATGGCGTGATTGATTGGAAGAAGGTGGTGGGCATCCTGCGGGAGTCGGGTTTCGATGGCGTCCTGTCCGTCGAGTGCGGCACCGAAGAACAAGCCCGCCGCAGCCTGGCGCATCTGCACGCCGTGCTGGGAGAATCTAGCTAATCGAGGGACAACCCTCTCCCCCTTGGGGGAGAGGGTGTCTCGCGACGGCGCTTTCACCAGCCATCGCGACACGGGTGAGGGGGTCAGTGCCTTGCCAGGCGCATACATCCCGACAAGAACCGTCGGGACGTATGCGCCACCCTCATAAGGGAACTCATATGAAGAGCTACTGTATAGCGAAACAACTTGCCCTGTTGGGGCTCGTGCTGCTGTTATCGCAGACCGTCACCGCACAGGTGACGATTCCATTCTTCCAGCCGGGCAAAATTCGCGTCCTCATCCTCTCTGGGCGAAATAACCACGACTGGCGCACTACCACGCCCTTTCTGCGCAAGACGCTTGTCGAGAGCGGGCGCTTTGATGTGCGGGTGGAAGAAGAGCCCATGGGAATCACTGAAGCAACGCTGGCCGCTTACGATGTCCTGGTGCTCGACTACGACGGCCCGCGCTGGGGAGAAGCGACCGAAAAAGCAGTCGAGAATTTCGTGAAATCCGGCAAAGGTCTGGTGGCGATACATGCGGCCAGTTACGCTTTCACCGGCCTCGAGGCCTTGGGCGACAACCACCGCGCCATGGGGCTAAAGGAACCGCCCTGGCCGGAGTATTTCAAGATGATCGGCGGTTGGTGGACGCTCGGCCCGCCCAAGACCGCGCACGCTCCCAGGCACTGCTTTACCGTGAAATTCGTCGACCGGGATCATCCCATCACAAAAGGCATGAACGAATCGTTTGTGGTTTCGGACGAGCTTTATCATAGCCACCAGATGTCACCCGATGCGCACATCCTGGCCACCGCTAACGATGATCCCGCGAACGGCGGCACAGGCAAGGACGAGCCGATGATTTGGACGGTGAATTACGGCCAGGGGCGCACCATGTACATGGCGCTCGGCCACGATGTTGCCGCCATGCAGGAGACCGGATTCGTAAACACGTTCCTGCGGGGAACAGAGTGGGCTGCCAAAGGCGTTGTAACGCTGCCGCCCGATGCCGGGACCGCGAGGCCCGAACCGAAGGCTCTCCAGTTGCTCGTGGTGACCGGCGGGCACGAGTACCCCACCACCTTCTACACGGTCTTCGAGGGCGCCGACGACCTGCATTGGGATCACGCTGTTTCGAACCACGAGGCATTCCGCGAAGATATTCGCAACAAGTACGACGTGCTCGTGCTGTACGACCTCTCAAATGAAATAAGTGATACGGAGAAGACTCACCTGCGCGACTTTGTCGAAAGCGGCAAGGGAATTGTAGTTCTCCATCATGCCATCGCGGATTACCAGAACTGGGAATGGTGGTACAAGGAAGTGGTGGGCGGCAAATACCTGCTCAAAGCGGATGGCAGCATGCCCGCCTCTACTTACCTGCACGGCCAGGAGCAATGCGTCAAAGTGGTGGCAAAGCACCCCATCACGGCCCGCCTGGGGGCGATGCACCTGTGGGATGAAACCTACAAGGGAATGTGGATTTCACCGGACGTTAAAGTGCTGCTGCGCACCGACAATCCCACCAGTGACGGCCCGGTGGCCTGGGTCAGTCCCTATCCAAAATCGCGCGTCGTCTACATCGAACTCGGCCACGGAGAAACGGCGCACCTCTACTCGGCCTACCGCACGCTCGTCCAGGATGCGATCCGATGGAGCGCGGGAAGACTCAATTAATTTCCGCGTTCTCCTGAGGACGGGTACAAAGCGGCTGGATTTCGAATGGGCAACCCTCTCTCAGGGGAGAGGGTGTCCCGCGACGGCGCCTTCATCAGCCGTCGAGTGACGGGTGAGGGGTCGGTTCGCCGATTGTTGCACCCAACCCGGAGGGCAGCCACAAGGGCCGCCCCCATCGCTCCAAAGGTGAAACGTTATGTGTTCGAAGCATACTGTTTGGCATCCAGCCTCGGCTCTGCTCGCTATCTTCGTTCTCCTGGCGTTGCTGCAATGCAGTGCAGGCCCTGAAGCCGCGCAACCCAAGCCCGAAGTATCCGGCCCCGAACAGACCGACCTTTTCATCGGCGGCCAAGGCGGATACCACAGCTATCGCATCCCCTCGCTCATCGCTACACCAAAGGGCACGGTGCTGGCTTTTGTAGAAGGGCGCAAAAACAGCGCGGCAGACCATGGGCACATCGAGATACTTCTGCGCCGGAGCCTTGATGGCGGCGCGACGTGGACCCCGCCTCGCGTGCTGTTGAGTGACGGGACCAACGCGCTCAACAACCCAACTGCCGTCGTTGACCGCGACACGGGAATCGTGTGGCTGTTTCTGATACGCACGTCGACCACAAAGTACAAAAACGACGACGAGATTTCGAAGGCCCGCGACCGGGTCAGCGACGTGTGGGTTCTGCACAGCAACGATGAAGGCGCGACGTGGTCCGTCCCTGAGGATATCACCGCGCCGGTGAATGGAACGGAGTGGAACCGCATCTTCTCCGGTCCTGGAGTCGGAATCCAACTGCGCAGCGGACGTCTGGTGATTCCTTGCAACCATTTTATCGGGGATGTCGCGTATGACCACGTGATGTACAGCGACGATCACGGAAGTACCTGGCGCCTGGGTGGTTCGACAGAGGGGTACACGGATGAGAGCCAGGTTGTGGAACTTGCGGATGGTGCGCTCCTGCTCAATATCAGGAACTACCGCGAGAAGGGCCATCGCGGATTATCGACGAGCAAAGACGACGGGCTGACCTGGTCTGCCGTGGCCAGCGATCCCACCCTGATCGAGCCGGTCTGCCAAGCGAGTTTTATCCGGTACTCCGAAAGTCCGCAGGCCGCAAAAAATCGCCTGCTTTTCTCTAACCCGGCCAGCCAAACTGAGCGGATCAAGTTAATAGTGCGCGTGAGTTACGACGAAGGCAAAAGCTGGCCCGTTGGCAATCTGCTCAACGCGGGACCCTCGGGTTACTCTTGCCTGACGGTTCTGCGTGACATGCAGATCGGCTGTCTTTATGAACGCGGCGAGCATTCTTACTTCGAGAAGGTAACCTTTGCGCGCTTTTCACTCGCATGGCTCACAGGCGGGGCAGACACGCCGTAGCACTCAGGGTGGGTCGCGCTCTTCAGAAGCTCGTTGCTTTCCCCTTACTCGCTCTTACCTTTTCGTTTGCGGCGTGGGGGCACGAAGTGAAACCTGACCAGATAGATATTCTCCCCCCGGCCGTGTTTCGCGACTTTAAGCAAATCCAGGACGCCAAGGAATCCCGACTCAAGCGCCAGCGCCGGGGTAATATCCGGAAATCCGATCGGTTCGATTGAATCCACCTCGATCTCACCTTCTTCCATACGGTACCGCGCACCAACTTTGACGTGAGGGCGCAACCAGAATCGGACACTGCAAGTGATAGCACCGCGACGAACTCCCTCGCGAAGGCGTTTTGTGAACGTCACGAGGATACCCTCACTGTTCGCTCCCGGCTGCCCATCTGTTTACTGCCCGCCTCCGGCCGTCGGCATATGCGGATGGTAATTCGGATACGCCGGCTTTTTGTAGGTTGGCGGTGGATTCTTCTTGAGCGCTTCCATCGTTACTTCGACGGCCTTCTCGAGCTGCGGATCGTGGCCCTGGCGCACCAGCTTGGGGTCGAGCTCGACCTCGATGTCCGGCGCGATGCCGTGGTTTTCAACCTCCCATTCGCCTTTGGTGCCGTAGATCGCCCAGCGCGGCGCGGTCACGAAACCGCCGTCCATCAATTGCGGATAGCCGCCGATGCCGACCAGCCCGCCCCAGGTGCGCGTGCCAACCAGAGGGCCGATTCCGGCTTTGCGGAAGTACCAGGGCATGGCGTCGCCGCCGGAACCCGCGAATTCATTGATGATCATCGTCTTCGGTCCATAAATGGCCTCTTGCGGCTCGGAGTAGGTTTGGCCTTCGCGCGTCATGACGAAGCTCATTACGGGGCGGCGCAGGTAGTCGATGATGTAATCTGCGAGGTCGCCGCCGCCGTTAAAGCGCTCATCGAGCACCGCGCCCTGCTTGCCCACTTGCGCAAAGTAGTAGCGGTTGAAATTGGTATAGCCGGCGCCCGCGGTGTTGGGCAGGTAGGCATAAGCGAGCTTGCCGCCGCTCATCTGGTCCACTTTGCGGCGGTTGGACTCGACCCAGTCGAGGTTGCGCAGCGCCGTCTCATTATCAACCGGGACGACGGTCACATCGCGAGCGCCGCTGCCGTCAGGGTTGGGACCGACTCTCAACACCACCTGCTTGCCAGCAGTTTCCTGGAAGAAACTATAAATCTCGTCCGTACTGTGCAAGTCGTGCCCGTTGACGGCCAGCAGGTACTCGCCCTGCCTTACGTTGACACCCGGCTGGGTGAGGGGAGCGTGCAATTGCGGATTCCAATTCTCGCCGCTGAAAATGCGCGCAAAACGGTAGCGGCCGTTTTCCAGGGTGTAATCGGCGCCCAGTAGGCCCACTTTCACGGTCTGGAGTTCGGGCTGCGTGCCCCCGCCCACGTACATATGCAGAACATTGATATTGCCCAGCATATCATCAAACAAGTAATCAAGATCGGCACGGCTCGCGACCCCGGCCAGGAAAGGCGCATAGGCCGCTTCCGCCGCCTTCAGGTCCAATCCGTGGTAGTGCGGATCGTAGAAGAAGTCGCGCTCGATCCGCCAGATCTCGTGGAACATCTGCTTCCACTCCGCGCGGGGATCGACGCGGACCTCCATGTCCGCGGTTTTGAGCTGGCCTTCGCCGGGCTTGGGCGGCTTGTCGGCGGCAGCGATGAACCAGTGCTCGCCTTGGCGGTAGAGCATCTTTTCGCCGTTGTCGGAGAGTACAAGGCCTTGCACCCCCTCGACGAGCTTATCGGTCTTGCGTGTCTTCAGATCAAATCGCTGGACAGTCAATCTGGGCGGACCTTCCGGTTCCAGTTGCGGGCCTTCGACGAGGTAGAGAATTCCTTCCTTGCCGGCTGTCAGCGCCTGATAGTTGCGCTCCGGAATCGGCAGGGCCAGGATGCGTTGGCTGAGGTTCTCAAAATCAATGGTGACCTTTACGGGCTCCTTCTTCTCCTTGTCTTTGTCCTTGCTCTGGTCCGCAGCTTCAGCGGACTTGTCATCTTTCTTTTCCGCCGCCTTCTCATCATCACTCTCAGGGGCAATGGGGGAAGGCAAGTCTTTGCGCAGCACAGCGAGGTAAACGGCGCGCGTCACGGGGCGGTCGATGCTGGTCATGTCGAGCCAGCCTGTGGCGAGGCCCATATTCGTGCTGGCCGTAAAGTAGAGGTATTTGCCGTTCTTGTCGAAGTTGGGGTAGAGCGCGTCGCTCATGCCGTCAGTAACCTGAGTTGCCTTGCGCTCCTCGAGCGAGTAAACGAACACGGCGCGCAGGTGATTAGTATGACTATGTTAAGTATAAGTTGCAATTCTCCTTCGCATGACTTAGCATGGGGGCATGAAGCCCATAGCCTGGAACGCCAAGCTTTGGAAAGAAAGCGTGACGCAATTCCTGGAGTTT